>JAVEDQ010000200.1 GCA_030840885.1 Frankiaceae bacterium | reverse complement strand
GCAGCCGCAGCCTCCGGGCAGCGTGCCGGGTGGTGAGGATCGGCAGCTGCCGATCGAGGCCGGCGCGAGCTCGTCGATCCCAGTGGTCCCCGTGCAGGTGTGAGAGCAGCACGGCGTCGAGCGGAGGCAGGTCGGCAATTCCCATCGCCGGCTCGGTGAGCCGTTTCGACACCAGCCCGCGGCCCAGGTACGCCCTCTCACCGCGGTGCAGGAAGTTGGGGTCGGTCAGCAGGGTGAAGGCACCCAGCCGCAGGACCGTCGTCGCGGTACCGATGAATTGCAGCGTTGCCGTCACAAGTACTGCGTGCCCGAGAGAGCTAAGGCTGCACAGCAGGGCGGTGTCGCAGAAAGCGGCACATCCCCAGAAATGGCACTACCGCCGTGCTCACACCCGCAGCAACCGACGCTGAACATGGCAACAGCCGGTGGCATCCGCTCTTGGAGCGGACGCCACCGGCTGCCGGTGGTTCGGTTGCTGCTGGGTCGAGCGTGGCGGTCCGGATCGTCCCGGTAGCTCAGCCGCCGATCACGTGCTGGTCAGCTGGCGCTCAGCGGTTGACCGGGGCACCGCGACGGGTGCCGACGCGCTCCCAGATGAGCAGCACGATGATGGCACCGATGACGGAGCCGATGATCCCCGAGGGCTGGAAGAAGCCCTGGGAGGAGTCCTTGTGGAAGAGCAGGTAGCCGGCGAAGCCGCCGACGAACGAACCGACGATGCCGAGCAGGATCGTGGCCGGGATCGACATGTGCTGGCGCCCGGGAACGAGCAGGCGGGCGAGCGCACCGGCGAGGAGGCCGACGACGATGAGACTGACGATGAGGCCGAGCATGGTGGAACCTTCCGGTCGGCGCCTGGGGGCGCGTAGAGCGCCAGGTACTCGCAGGCGCTGACAAGTTGTTCCCTTTTTGGCCAACGTCAACATGGCGAAAGGGTGACAACGTCCGATCCAACTGCTACTGGGCCGACCACCAGTGCGAGAAAATCGGGACGCCGGGTGTCGGAATTCCCGCGGCCGGGACGACGATCCTGCTGTGAGCACCTCCCCGTTGTCCGGCGCCGACGTACTGGCGCTGTACGACGAGGCGTTGCCACAGGTCTTCGGCTATCTGCTCCGCCGCTGTGACGATCGGACGGTGGCCGAGGACCTGACATCGGAGACGTTTCTCGCCGCAGTGGCGTCCCCGCCCGACCAGGCGCCGAGCGTGGGCTGGCTTATCGGGGTCGCGCGGCACAAGCTCGCCGACCATTGGAGGTGGACGGCCCGGCAGTCTCGCCTTCGCGATGCGGTCGGCGATCCCGACGCCGACCCGGCCGATCCGTGGGACGTCGAACTCGACGTCCTCGTCGCCCACGAGGTGTTACGCCGACTGGCGCCGCACCATCGGGCCGCGCTGACCCTGCGCTATCTCGACGGGCTCTCGGTACCCGAGACGGCGTCGCTGCTGGAGCGCTCCGTCCATGCGACCGAGGCCCTCCTGACCAGGGCCCGGCGGGCCTTCCGCCAGGCCTACGACGACCCGTCGCGGCTCGAGCGCCGCGACGACCTTCCCACCGGCCGGACAGGGGGTGCCCGATGAGCGATCCGTCTGTGCCGACCGATCCGACCGATCCGTTCGAGGCGCTCCGCCTCGGCCCTACACCGGTGGACCCTGACCCAGGGTTCGCCACCGCGTTGCGCGAGCGGCTCGACCGCCTCGTGCTGCTTCCGGAGGAACCCATGAGCACCAGAACCGCCACCAGCACCAACCCCGACACCAAGCCCGGCACCCGCAACCGCAACGGCGCCCGGCAGGGCGACATCTCCTACATCACCGTTCGCGTGCCGGACCTGGCCCACACCACCGAGTTCTTCGGCCGCGTCCTGGGCTGGACCTACACCCCCGGGCACGACCCCCTCGGGCGACAGGTCGAGCAGGTGGTCCCGATGATCGGGCTGTGGGGCGGTGAGCTCCCGGCCATCGGCACGAGCTACGGCGCCGTGCTCGCCGTGCGGGTCGACGACGTCGCCGCCGCCGTCCGACGCGTCCACGAGGCCGGTGGCACCGCATCCGACCCGGAGCGCCGCCCGTACGGGTTGGAGTCGACCGGGCGTGACGACCAGGGCATGCCGTTCTGGCTGCACGAGCTCGCGGATGCGCCGGCCGAGGCACCTGCGCCGAACGGGGCGGCGTCGGGCGACGTCTCCTACCTGACCGTCATCGTCGCGGACGTGCCGCGGTTCCAGCGTTTCTGGTCGACGGTGCTCGAGCAGCCACAGCCGTTCGACGGCACCGCGCCGATGATGGGTGTCCACGATCCGCTGCCCCAGCACCCGGAGCCCGGCGTCGTGCTGGCGTTCCAGGTCGACGACATCACTGCGGCCGTCACGCAGGTCCGTGCCGCCGGGGGAGCTGCGGCCGACCCGGCACAGCGGCCGTACGGCTTGGAGTCGCTGTGCGACGACGGGCGCGGCCTGCCGTTCTACCTGCACCAGTTCTGATGGCCGCTCGGCGCGTTCGGCAAGCTGATGACCCTGCGGTTAACAGTCGCCAGTACCCGTTGACCGTCGGGCCTTTTCACCCGGAGACTTGTGTTTCTGGGTCCCGTCCGGCCCCGCGCTCCAGACCTCGGCGCTTCCCCCTCGCACGTGTGGAGGTTCCTTTGTCGCGCGTCATGCTGTTGCGCCACCCGCAGACCCCCTCGCATCTCATCGAGGTCGATGTCCCGTGGCCGCGAAGCCTTTGGACACACTCACCCTCGAGGGAGTGCAGCAACCCGGAACACACCACCGCGAGCCATGCGGAGGTGACGGCCAAGTACCGCCGCTACCGTCAGCGCCTGGCCGACGCCGTCCAGAACCACTGAGCCACCTGAACCACTGAGCCACCTGAACCACTGAGCCACCTGCTGACAGGTCGGCTCGGGAGGTCAGGTCGGCTCGGGTCAGATGCCGTTGGCCTTGAGCCAGCTGAGGACCGCGTCGGCGACCTCCGGCCAGCCGCTGTCCACGGTGAGTGAGTGGCCGCGGCCGGCGAACTGCTGGAGTTCCGTCACCGCGGCCGAGTGCCGGTACTGCTTGAGCGTCGACCGCGTGGTCACGTCGGGGACGGTGTGGTCCTCGCGGCCCGAGATCAGCAGGAGTGGGCCGCGCGTGCCGTTCTCGGTGGCGACCTTCGCCTCGGAGTGCAGGGTGAAGTTCGCGACCGCGGCTTGGAACAGGGGTCTGGCCGGCGAGGGGATGGCCCAGCGAGCGAACAGCTCGTTCGACTCCTCGTCCGTCAGGGCGTTGCCGAAGGCGAAGCGGAATTGCTTCTCGGTGAGCGAGACCGCGCGGCGGAGGTTCGCCGGGTTGCGCAGTGCCGGCAGCGCGGAGCGGAGCTGGGCGAGTGGTAGCGGCAGGACGCCCTTGATCTGCGCCGGGTCGATGGCGACTCCGGCCCGTCCCACGTCGTGTCCGAGGAGCTTCTCGACGAGCAGCCCGCCGAACGAGTGACCGATGAGGACCGGGCTGGTGTCGAAGGAGTCGGCGACCTTGATGAAGTGCGCAGCCGCGTCATCGATGCTGGTGTTCGCGACCGCTTCCGGCAGCTGCCGGGCCTCCTCGACCGTGTCCGGCTCGCCGGGCCACCCCGGGGCGACCGGCTCGTAGCCGGCGGTGCGGAACTTCTCGAGCCAGCCGTCCCAGCTCGTCGCGTGCAGCCAAAGCCCATGGATGAAGATGACGGGTGTGCGTGCCTGACCCATACCGGTGTCCTGTCTCGAGCGGGAGCTCGACGCGTGGAGCGCCGAGAGGGTGCCGTTATCTCTGCGTCAACGCTGTGCAGGACTCAGCAGCAGCTGCGGGTGCTCCTCGGCCTGGTGTTCGACCAGAACCGGTACCACTTCGACGCCAGCCGGCTCAGGATGCCGACGGACGTGGGGTGTGACGGCGGTGCGGACGCTGCGATCGGCATGGAAGCCTCGGAAGGTGCGCGGAACCGGCACCGGAGATGACGACCCTTGCAGGGCCGATGGCACGGAACTGTGGCCCTCGACCTCGGATAATGCAACCTGCCCGCGTCGAGGCCGGCCTCGGAGCTCTCGTTGACTTGGCCGTCGACCTCCTCCACTATGCGGAGCACAACCAAGAGTTTTCGGGTCCGGTCCACGCGCTCGCTTGCCATCTGGGGACGCTCGTCGTCCCCGATTCGAGGGCTGCCTTTGTGGATGTACCACCGGTTCCGCTAGTCGCGGAGCGTTTGCGTCGACTGCTGCTGCCCTCCTACGGAGCGCGAGCCAACGCTGCCCAGGCAACGAAGGCGTTGGGCCGGCTCGATGAACCGGCCGCACTGCACGGTGCCAGTGTCCCCATGCACGGCGCTGATGTCGCGGTGCTCGCCGGTCATGCGGCGGGAACGGCGCACCGCAGGGCGTCGGGACGTCTGGGCAGCGCGCTGTGGGAGGTCTTCCCGGGTCACGTGGCGCTGCTGGACCGGGACGGCTTCGTGGTGTCGGTCAACCGCGCCTGGCGCGACTTCGGGCTCGCACACGGTGCGGCTGCCTCGGTGGGTCTCGGCCTGAACTACCTCGATGTCTGCGAGCAGGCCGCGACCGACGGGAGCACGGACGCGTCGCGAGCGGCCGCGATCGTCCGAGCGGCTTTGCGTGGCGAGGACGCGGGAGGGTGGGCCTACACCGCCGGCGAGCACGAAGGCCGGGACCGCTGGTTCAACATGCAAGCGGTGCCGATACCCGGTCAGCACAGCGGAGCCCTCATCATCCACACCGACATCACCGCCGACCGCCATCGAGAGCAGGAATGGCAGTACCGCGCGCTGCATGATCCACTGACCGGCCTTCCCAACCGGGCCCTGCTGACCGACCGGCTCGAGCACGCCGTCGCGGGAGCCGAGCGGAACCCGCAATCCCTTGCTCTGCTGTTCGTCGACCTCGACGGCTTCAAGCAGGTCAACGACCGCTTCGGTCACCCGGCTGGTGACGAGGTCCTCCGACAGGCGGCGCTTCGCCTGGCCGCCGGCGTACGGACCTCGGACACCGTCGGGCGGTGGGGCGGGGACGAGTTCGTCGTCATCGCGGAGCGGCTCGACGACTCCACGACGGTCGTCGACCTCGAGACGCGGTTGGCGCAGGCGGTCCGGATGCCGATCGACCTCGACGAACAGACGCTGGTCGTGACCGCCTCGTTCGGTGTCGCGCAGTTGGAGCCGCAGCAGGACGCTCGTCAACTGCTCGATGTTGCGGACCGCGCGCTGCTCGACGTCCGCTCGCGGCGGTCCCGCAGCGCGACCCGGGCAGCCGGGTGACGGCCTACGACGAGCGCCGCAACCGCATTCTTTCCGAGGTCGGCGCACTCGAGCCGGGTGTCGAGGCCGGTGACATCTTCGACGGCGTCTGCCGGTTCGCCGTCGAACACCTGGATCTGAGTGGCTGCGCGCTCATGCTGTGCACGCAGGATTCGACCCTCGACGTGCTGGCCAGCGTCGGAGCGCCGGCCGGGCAGGTCGCGGAGCTCCAGTTCGGCCTGGGCGAGGGACCGTGTTTGGACGCCTGCGGGTCCGGCCGCCCGGTGTTCGCGGCCGACCTCGCGAGCTTGGACGTACGGTGGCCCGTCTTCTCGGGCGCGGCGTGCGACGCCGGAGTGCTCGCCGAATTCTCGATACCGCTACAGGTCGGCACGGTGGGCCTCGGCACGCTGGACCTGTCCCGCGACCAGCCGGGGATGCTCGACGCCGAGCACCTCGCCGACGCGCTCGTCGCCGCCGACATCTCGATGGATGCCGTGCTGATGCTGCAGCGGGCCGAGGTGGGCTCCGACCTCGCGGGCCTCCTCCGGGCAACCGGAACGGACCGGTTCGTCGTGCATCAGGCGACCGGCATGGTCTCCGTGCAACTCGACGCATCGGCGGCAGACGCGCTGGCGTCGCTGCGGGCCGCGGCGTTCCTCGCCGGACGGTCCATCTCCGACGTGGCCGCGGACATCGTCGAGCGGAAAGTCACCTTTTATGCCTAACCCGGAGGGGAACTCGAGCACCACGCAATCCCTCCCCAGAACGCCCTCGGGCACAGATAGGCGGACCATGCAAGATCGGGAACGGTTACTGGCGCAGGTATTCGTGCGGCTTGCGGACACTCTCGTCGACGACTTCGACGTCGTGGAGTTCCTGCAGCGGCTCGCCGCGGACGCGGTGGAGATACTCGGCGTCGCTACGGCCGGCGTCATGCTCTCCGACGGCCGGGGTGGCCTGCGGCTGCTGGCGTCCTCCGAGGAGCGGATGCGCCTGCTCGAACTCTTCGAGCTGCAGAACCAGGAGGGGCCGTGCATGGACGCCTTCCACAACCGCCGGCCGGTGGCGGCCTCTGCGGACGAAGGTCGGCGGCTCTGGCCGCAGTTCGCTCCTGCTGCCGCCGAGCAGGGATTTCAGTTCATGTGCGCGACGCCCCTCCAGCTGCGCGGCAACACGCTGGGGGCGCTGAATCTGTTCCGCAACGACGACACTCCGTTCACCAGCAACGACATGGCGGTCGCGAACGCGATGGCGAAGGTCGCGGCGACGGGTCTGCTACAGCAGCGCAGCCTCAACGAACGCCAGCTGCTCGCGGAGCAGCTGCAGACCGCACTGCAGAGCCGGGTCGTGATCGAGCAGGCCAAGGGCGTCCTGGCCGAGTACCTCGACATCAGCGTCGACGAGGCCTTCCAGCAACTACGCCGCCGCGCTCGCAACACGAACCGCAAGCTCACGGAACTCGCGCGGGACGTCGCCACGAGGAACGTCAACGCTCGGGACTTCCAGCTGACCGACCGATAGTCGCTACGCCGCCTGGCCGGACCGGTTCACTCGTGGCCGACCGTGGCGTCGCTCGGTGCAGGCGCGTCGCCCGTCCGGGGGTCCGGAATGCTGCCGGCACCCGGAGGCTGCGGTGACGGCTGCTGGGCCGGGATGCGGAGGGCGACGCCCACCCAGTTCGGCATCCACCAGTTCGCCTCGCCCAGCAGCCGCATCAGCGCGGGAACGAGGAGGGCGCGGATGACGGTGGCGTCGAAGATGATGCCGGCGGCGATGCCGATGGCCACCGGCTTTATCTCGTATCCGGGAGTGGTGGAGAGCACCAGGAAGGCGAACATGAGGATCAGCGCGCCGCTGGTGACCAGCTTCCCGGTGCGGGCGAGTCCGAGCTCGATGGCCTTGTCGGTGGAGCCGGTCTCGTCGTAGGCCTCGCGCATCCGGGAGAGCATGAAGACCTCGTAGTCCATCGAAAGCCCGAACAGGAACGCGAAGATCATCAGCGGGATCCAAGCGGTGACGGACCCGCTGGCCGTGATATTCCACAGTGACGAGCCGTGTCCCTGCTGGAAAACGAGCACCACGATGCCGTAGGCGGCGGCGAGCGAGAACAGGTTGAGGACCACGGCCTTGACCGCGAGCACGATCGACCGGAACGCGCGGGTGAGCAGGACCAGGGTCAGCAGCAGAACCAACCCGAGCACGTAGGGGAAGCTGCCGAACAACGCGTGCAGGAAGTCGCGGTCGACCGCGGTGATGCCAGTCAGCGTCCCGTCGGTGCCCTTCAGCGCGGCGTTGGCGCGGTCGACGGTCGTCTGGATGCCGGGCGCCGATCCGTCGATGGCCGGGAAGGCCTCGACCAGCGAGGTCGATCCCCGTTGCCAGGTCGCGGGGGCTGTCGCGCCCACCACCCCCGGCACGGTGCGCATCAGGGCGGCAATCTGGTCGGGGTTGCCGCCGTTCTCGACGAGGACGTTGAGCGGCTTCATCACGCCGGGACTGATCTGCGCGTCGGCGAGCGTCTGGCGGCCGGCGATCGCGGTGCCGGTGCCGGGGAACCTGTCGAGCTGAGGCTCGCGGGGGTGCAGTTGCGTGCCGAACCCGGCGAGGGTCGCGACCAGCACCAGTCCGACTGCAGCGACCGCGACGGGCCGGCGGAGCACGAAGCGGGCCCAGCGTCCCCAGGCGCCGTCCTCGGGGTGGCCGGTGTCGAGCAGTCGTCGTGGCATGACCCGGACGCTGTTGATGCGGGGGCCGAGGACGGCGAGCATCGCGGGCAGCAGGGTGATCGCGGCGAGCACGGAGACCGCGGGGATCAGCATGCCGCCGACGCCCATCGAGCGGAGCAGTGGTACCGGCAGCACGACCATCGACAGCAGGCCGATGGCCACCGTCGAGCCGGAGACGATGACCGACCGGCCGGCGTGGGTCATCGTCTCGACGAGGGCGGATTCGGCGTCGCGGCCGCCGCGGAGCTCGTCGCGGAACCGGAAGATCATCAGCAGCGCGTAGTCGATCGCCAGCCCCAGGCCGACGAGCGCGATGAGGAACTGCACGATGATCGAGACGTCGGTGACGTAGCTCAACGCCCAGACCAGCGTGAAGGTGTTGAGGATCGCCGCGACGGCGACCGCGAGCGGTGCGAGGACCGCGGGCAGGGTCCCGAAGACGAACAGCAGGATGACCAGCGCGCCCAGCCCCCCGATCGCCGCCTCGAGCAGCACGCTCGAACCGCCGGATCCGCTGTTGCTCGCCTCGCCGAGCGCGTCGCGCCCGGTCACGTCGACGGTGGTGCCGGCCGGCAGGCCGTTGGCGGCGGCGGCCCGGATGTCGTTCGCGCCGCTCAGCACGTCGAACCGGGCCGGGCCCGGCGGGTAGACCATCGCGAAGGTGGTGTGGCGGTCGGCCGAGGCGTAGGCCGGGTCGCCGGTGGAGTAGTAGGAGCTGCTGAACGCGCCCGGGACGGCGCCGGCGACGCGCTGGGTCGCCTGGTCGATCGCCGGATCATTCGTCGCGTCGCCGCTGGTGTGGAAGACGACGACGCTCGGCGGGCGGTCGCCGACGCCGAGGGTCCGCAGCGCCCGCTGGCTGGCTTCGTAGGCCGGCTGGCCGGGCACCGACGTGCTCTGGAACCAGCGGTTGGCGACCTGCCCGGCGGCGAAGCCACCGAACAGCGTGAGGGCGAGCCACAGGCCGATGACCCAACGGCGGCGACGGAAGATCAGGTGCGCGAGACGGATCAGCAAGGGGAGTCCCTGAATGGCTGGGCGAGCCGAGACTGGCGTCAAGACACGATGTCGTCCGCGGAGCCGGCGTCTGAGCTGACGGCCCGAACCCGAGGACGTGCGGCGCAGAGTGCACCCGACGCGATCCGGACGCAATGGCGGCGGTGCAATCCGTTATCTGCGCGGACATCCGGCTGGCCGACGCCTTCGGCATCTGACGGCTCATGGGTCGATCTCGGCAGCGTTCCGATTCCGCTGTCGACAGCCTCCTGACGGAGAGGCCTTGCGTGTCCACCGAGGTGGCAATCGGGAGGTGTACGTGGAGGGCTTCGCTCAGGGCGACTGGGAGGACGCCCTGACGGCGCGCGAGCGGGACGCGGACGATCGCGACCGGGTCGCCGACGCGCGGGATGCGACGGCGGAGCAGCGGGACCGGGCCGCCGATCGCCGTGATGCGTCCGCGGACATGCGCGACGGCATCTGGACGCAGCACGAGGTGGACGTCCAGACGTTGATGGACGCCGCCGACCGCG
>JAVEDQ010000186.1 GCA_030840885.1 Frankiaceae bacterium | reverse complement strand
ATGGCGGTCGTCGCGCCGGCCCGGGACGAGCTGCGGCTGTTCCTCGCCGGCCACCCGGCACCGCTCCTGCTGGACGACGTGCCCGTTCAGTTGCCCGACGAGTTGGTGGGGCCGGCGCTCGGCGTCGTCCCCGGAGTGGTCTGGGGAAGCCGGCCGGTACCGCTGCCCGACGGCTGGCGCCTGCTGCTGTTCACCGACGGCCTGGTCGAAGGACTCGACAGCTCCGGGGGCAGCAACCGTCGCCTCGGCGTGGAGGGACTCGTCCGGCTGGCAGGGCAGTCGACGGTCTTCCACGATTCCGCCGCGTTGGTCGAGGACGTGCTGCAGGGGGCCCGCCGGTTGCACGGTGGGGAACTCGCCGACGACGTGGCTGTCCTGGTGGTCGAGCGGGTCGGCCGGACGCAGGAGCAGCCGTGAGCGCCTGGTCGTTGCGGCGGCGACTCGCCGGTCTGCTCAGCGTGGTGGCCGTGCTGCTGCTGGTGCTGGTATCGGCCTCCGCGGTCCTGCTCGTGCAGGTCCACCGCGACCAGAACCTCGTGATCAAGCGTTACTTCTCGGTGCTCAGTGACTCCAACGCGCTGTTCCTGAACCTCGTCGACGCCGAGACCGCGGTGCGCGGTTACATCCTCAGCGGCAACGACGCCGATCTGCAGCCGCTGCGGGCGCTGCAGTCGCCCGACTTCCGGGTCCGGGGCGAGGCCCTGCAGCGCAACCTGGGTCGCAACCCGCAGCTGGTCGGCGCCCTGAACCAGACCTCCCGGTCGATCGGCGAGTGGTACCGCGGTTTCGTCCAGCCGTCGCTGGACCAGGTGCGCACCCGCGGCCCGCGCTCGGTGAGCAACGCCGACCTCGCCCGCGGCAGGGCGGCGTTCGACGTCGTCCGCGCCGACTACGCCGCCTACCGGACCGCGGTCCTGGAGCGTCGAAACGCCCTCAGCAAGGAACTCGACCGCAAGACCAACCTGCTGTTCGCCGCCGTGGTGACCGGCGCGGTCGGAGCCGTCGTGCTCGGTCTGCTGCTGGGGCTCGCGCTGCTGCGGTGGGTGACCCGTCCGTTGGACGCGTTGGCCGCGCAGACCCGGGCGGTCCGCTCCGGAGAGCTGGAACCGGCCATCGAGATCGACGGCCCGCCGGAGATCGCCGCGCTCGGCAGCGACGTCGAGCTGATGCGGCGCAGCCTCGTCGAGCAACTTGCTGCGGTACATGCCGCTCGGGACGGGCTGGAGCAGGCGCAGCACCGCCTGGAGACGCAGGCCGAGGAGCTGACGCGCTCGAACCGTGACCTCGAGCAGTTCGCCTACGTCGCCTCGCACGACCTGCAGGAGCCGCTGCGCAAGGTGGCGAGCTTCTGCCAGCTGCTCGAGCGCCGCTACGCGGGCCAGCTCGACGAGCGGGCCGACCAGTACATCGCCTTCGCCGTCGACGGTGCGAAGCGGATGCAGCAGCTCATCAACGACCTGCTCAGCTTCTCCCGCATCGGGCGCCGGACGAGCGGCCGTGCCGAGGTGGAGCTCGAGACCTGTTTCGACGGTGCGCTGCGCAACCTCGCAGCCTCGCTCGAGGAGAGTGGGGCGACGGTCGACGCAGGGTCGCTGCCGCGGGTCTGGGGCGAGAAGGCGCTGCTCACCGCCCTGCTGCAGAACCTCATCAGCAACGCGGTGAAGTTCCGCGGCGACCAGCCCGTCGCGGTTCGCCTGACCTGCGAGCCCGGGGACGGGGAGTACGTGTTCCGCTGCGCCGACAACGGCATCGGCATCGAGCCGCAGTACGCCGACCGCATCTTCATCATCTTCCAGCGGCTCCACGCCAAGGACGAGTACGCCGGCACCGGCATCGGTCTGGCGATGTGCAAGAAGATCGTCGAGTGGCACGGCGGGCGCATCTGGCTCGACGTCGACGCGACGGGCCCAGGTCGGGGCACGACGTTCGCCTGGACCCTCCCGACCGCGGAGCGCGGTCGGGCGATCATGGAGCCGGCGCCCGATCATGTCGCCGACCCCGGGACCGACCGGGAGAAGGTGTCGGCATGAGCCGTGCGGACGGTGACCCGGACGGGCGGGCGACACGACGAGCGGGAGTGAGCACGTGAGCGAACCAGTGGCCGCGATCGACGTCCTGCTCGTCGAGGACGACCCCGGCGACGTCCTGATGACGCGGGAGGCCTTCGCGGACTACAAGGTCCACAACCGGCTGTGGGTGGCGACCAACGGCGTGGAGGCCATGAGCTTCCTGCGGCGGGAGGGGGAGTTCGCCGACGCGCCGACACCGGACCTCATCCTGCTCGACCTCAACCTGCCGAAGATGGACGGCCGGGAGGTGCTGGCCGCAGTGAAGGACGACCCGAAGCTGCGCTCGATCCCCGTGGTCGTCCTGACCACCAGCGAGGCGGAGGAGGACGTCGTCCGCTCCTACTCGCTGCACGCCAACGCGTACGTCACGAAGCCGGTCGACTTCGAACGCTTCGTCTCGGTGGTCCAGCAGATCGACGACTTCTTCGTCAGCGTCGTCCGCCTGCCCAAGGGGGACTGAACAGACGCCGTCAGCCGGGCTGGCGCGGCGCCGGGATCAGCGGGCGCGTCCGACGGTCCCTGGGTGCGATGAGCCCGATCGCGAGCCCGACGACGACGCCGGGTACGGCCAGGCGGAGCGAGCTGCGGCCTACGCCGCGTCGTTCGATGGCTGCCAGGAACATGACGCCCCCTCATCCTGCCGGTCGGGCAGGAACGGTCGACACCGCAGTCGACGATGTCGGAGTTATCGAACGCCTCCGAGGTGGACACGAGGTTTCCTGGACCTGGAATCCGTCTGAGCATCGGTCGGATCCACGGTGACGGGCCCGGCGAAAGATCGTTCACCCGTTTACCGGATGCAGTCGTGTCGCCGTCCTCCCGAAGCTCTCGGGGACAAGTTCCGCCAGGATGACGGGACGAAGACGGCCATGGATCGGTCGAGCGGGCGGTGTGCTGCCGCCGGTGAGGACCACGCTCATGATGCGATCCATGTTCTCCGCCATCAGCGGACTGCGCGCCCACCAGACGATGATGGACGTCGTCGGCGACAACATCGCCAACGTCAACACGGCGGGCTTCAAGTCCAGCCGCGTCGTCTTCGAGAACACCCTCACCCAGCTGATGCGGGGTGGCAGCCAGCCGGGCACCCGTGACGCGGGCAACCTCAGCCAGCCCGGCGGTGGCATCAACCCGATGCAGATCGGCCTCGGTGTGCGTGTCGCCTCCATCGACATGACCGACACCCAGGGCGCGCTGCAGAGCACCGGACGCCCGACCGACGTGGCCATCTCGGGAGCCGGCTTCCTCGCGGTCCGGCAGGGCCAGGACACGCTCTACACCCGCGCCGGGAGCCTGTCCTTCGACGCCCGCGGCAACCTGACCGACCCGACCGGCATGATCGTGCAGGGCTGGCCGGCGGACCGGACGACGGGTGACGTCAACACCAACCGGCCGATCACCGACATCACGCTCCCGCTGACCGCTCCGGACAGCCCCCAGCCGACCAGCACCGTCTACATGGGTGGCAACCTCGCCGCCAACGCCACGACGGGAGCGAGCAGCACGGGCGAGACCACCATCACCGCCTTCGACCGCAACGGCACGAAGCACTCCCTGACGGTCTCCACGACCAAGACGGGCCCCAACGCCTGGACCGCCACCGTCTCCGACGGAGGCACCGCGCTGGGCACCTCGCCACTCACCTTCGACGTGAGCGGCAAACTGACCAGCGCCGGCACCTTCACCGTCCCGTGGACCGGCAACGCCGCCGGCAAGCTGACCGTCGACCTCGGCCAGGCCGGCACCAGCGGCGGCCTCACGCAGTACGGCAGCCCGTCGACCGCCATCGCCACCGAGCAGGACGGCGCCGCCTCGGCGAGCCTGCGCTCGTTCGCCATCGGCGACGACGGCAGCGTCACGGGCACGTTCTCGAACGGTTCGAGCAAGGTGCTCGCGAAGGTCGCGCTCGCCACCTTCTCGAACCCCAGCGGCCTGCAGAAGAGCGGGGACTCCCACTTCCGCGCGACCGGCGCCTCCGGCAACGTGCTGATGCAGGCGGCGGGCACCGGCTCGGCCGGCACCTTCGCGGCCGGATCGCTGGAGATGTCGAACGTGGACCTCGGTCAGGAGTTCACGAACCTGATCATCGCGCAGCGAGGGTTCCAGGCGAACTCGAAGATCATCAGCGCCTCCGACGAGCTCCTCACCGACCTCGTGAACCTCAAGCGGTAACCGCTCACCTCCTCGACGGCCCAGGCGCTCCGCCTGGGCCGTTGGTGTGTGCCGGGGGGTCTTCGGCGACTGCGTACGCTTCGCTGGTCCAGACCGGCTGGACCGGAGCGTCTGGACCTTGGAGGAGGCGCACATGGCGCGCACGTTCACCGTGAGCGGCAGCACGACCGTCGCCGCGGATCCCGCCACCGTCTACGCCCACGTCAGCGACCCGACCCGGATGGGGGAGTCGAGCCCGGAGAACCTCGGCGCCACCGTTGCCGAGCCACGCGGAGAGGCCTACGTCGGCATGGTCTTCGACGGCCACAACCAGCGGGGACCGGCCCGCTGGACGACGCGCTGCGTGGTGACCGCGGCCGACCCCGGCCGCCGCTTCGCGTTCCGCGTCGTCGCCATCGGCCTCGGCACGCCCCGTCTGAAGGCGCCGATCGCGTGCTGGGAGTACCGCTTCGACGCGGTCGCCGGCGGCACCCTCGTGACCGAGACGTGGACCGACGACCGGCGGGCGTGGCCGGACGTCGCCGCCCGAGTGTTCGACGCGGTGGCCACGCGGGGCCACACCTTCGCCGCGTTCCAGCAGCGCAACATCGCGA
>JAVEDQ010000183.1 GCA_030840885.1 Frankiaceae bacterium | reverse complement strand
CGGAACATCGACGACGAGGACCTGTGGACCGAGGCCACCAAGGCACCCGACCTGCGGTGACCGACCCGGGGACGTAGCTCAATTGGCAGAGCACCGCCTTTGCAAGGCGGGGGTTAGGGGTTCGATTCCCCTCGTCTCCACACACGAGAGGCCGGCCATCCCGCAGGATGACCGGCCTGTCGACGATCAGGAGTGGATGGGCTAGAGCGCGTGCTCCGAGCCGGGGGCACGCCGCGCCACGACGGCCTCGTAGTGCAGCGGGCGTCCGCGCATGTCGAGGCGGTGGATGTAGCGCTGGCGCTCGAGCACCTCGAGGACGCCGGTGTCGATCAGCCCGCGGATCATCTTCGCGAAGCCGCTCTCGTCCTCTTCACCGACGAAGCGCTCCTTGATGCAGAACGCGAGCCAGCCGGTCGGGCTGACGTAGCGCACCGCCTCGAGGAACGCTTCGGGCGGCATGTCCCCGAAGCCCAGGGCCGCGACGCAGGTGAGGCAGTTGAACTCGTGCGAGCGCATGCGCTCGCGGTCGTGCTCGGTGAGGTCGGTCAGGTCGACGACGAGATAGTCGTCGTAGACCCCCGGTCGGTCCCGGGTCGCCGCAGCTTCGGCCTCGGTCAGGATGTCGCAGCCGACGACGGTGCTGGAGCCGAGCTGGCGCATTTCTTCACCCACGAGACCATTGCCGGCGCCTACGTCGAGAACACGCAGTGACGAAGCGTCGTACCCGGTGTTACGAAGTGCGCGCTCGAGAAGGTCGCGAACGACGGTCGGCGAGGTGCACTTCAACTCGTCGTAGAAGAGGGCCTCATAGGCGCCCGGGATGTCGTAGATCTTGTCGTAGTCGTGGAATCGGAGGCGACTCGAGTGGCCGTCCACCTCGATCTCGCACCACTCCTGATCCTGGTCGACGGTGCCGTCGATCTCGCCTGGCAGCCTGATGACCACCTTGGTGTTGGAGGGTGAGGGCGACGTCGTCGGACTCAAGATGGGGCTCCTTCCGAAGGGGTCGAAAGGTAAATCATAGCCGTAGGTGAATTCGGGAGTTCGCCCAGGTCGTGATAGCGCCTCAGAAGTCGGCGGAATCCGAGGCAGATTTCGGGTGGATCTCCGCGCGGTTATGCGGTCGTCGCAGGGGTGAATCCCCAGCGTGCCCCGCGTGTCGCGGTGCTGCGGAGAGTGACGACGAGCAGTAGGGCATAGCTTGTGCTGATTCAGCTGTATAACGCAGCGAGCGGCCCGCCCCACAAGGGGGCGGACCGCTCGACCAGCAGGTGGGGACGGTCAGGTCGTGGACGCCCCGGGGCCGCCGAGCTCGCCACCGGCGTCGGCCTCGTTGGCCGGGGGTTCCGTGGTCTCTGCCTCTGCGGCGGCGTCGGGTGAAGCGACCCCCGCCACCGGGGAGCCGGCCGCCGTGCCGCCTGGCCTCGTGTCGGGTCCGACCTTCACCTCGGGGGCGCTACCGGCGGTGGCCGCAGCGGCAGTCGCCGGGTCGACGCTGGCCGTCGTCGCGGCCGGCTCGATCGTGGCCGTACCCGCCGCCGGAGCGGTGCTCGGCGTCGACGCCGGGGTGCCGGCGCGGGCCGGTGCCGGGTTGGTCATGGCTGCGTCGAACAGTGGGTCCGGCTGGGCGCCGGACCGGCGACGCGCGGCCACGGCCGCCGCTCCGGCACCGAGCAGCGTCAGCACGAGCAGGAACCGCCACCGACGGGTGGGACGAGGCTGCACCTTGGCCTTGATGGCCTTACCGGCCGCCGTCTTGGCCACCGTGCGCCCGGGCTTGGTCTCCAGCGCCGAGAGCAGTGCCCCTCCGGCCGCGAGCTCGGCCCGCGTACGGAACTGACTGCCCTTGTCCTGGAGCACGTCGAAGGCCTCGGAACTGATCTCGCGGGCCTGGTCGCGGGCGGCGTCCAGGACCTCGGGCGCCCGCTTGCGCGCATCCTCCAGCGCCGCGCGAGCCTCCTTCTTGGCCTTGCGACCGGTGGCGGCGGCCAGCGCGGCGGCGGCAGCAGCCTGTTGCGCCGCCTGCTGGCGGGCCTGCTTCGCGGCCTTGCGTCCCTGCACCTGCGCGTAGCTGCGGGCGTCGTCGAAGCTGTCGCGCGCCTGCCCGGCGAACTCGTCAGCGGCCCCCCGTCCGGACTTCTGGGCGCGGTCGTTGAGCGCGTCGGCCTGCTTGGAGAGCTGCTTGGCGGCCTTCCGTCCGGACTTCGAGGCGTTGGCGGCGGCACCTTCGAACTGCGCGCGGGCCTGCTGCGCCTGAGCGGAACCGGCGGCGGCAGCCAACTGGTCGCGCGTCTGGTCGGCGAGGGCGCGGGTGCGCTCCTTGGCCAACCCTCCGACGCGCTCGGCCTCGGCGCGGGCTGCCTCGAAGGCGGGCCCGGCCTGCGCGCGTGCGCGGTCGAAGGACGCCTTGGCCTCCTGCGCGGCATCCTGGGCGTTCGAGCGCAGCGCGTCGGCGTCCACACCGGACCCGGAGAGCTTGCGCGAGGCGGTGGCGCCCACATCGGAGACGGAGTCCTTAGCCGACCGTGCCGCCGAGCGGGCCACGGGACGGGCGCGCCGCCCGACAGCGACCGCCCGGTCCGCCGCGGCCTCTCCGACCCCGGTCACCGCGCCGGCGGCGCCGGCGGCAGCCACAGCCGCACCCGCCATGCCTTCCAGCGGGTCCTCCCGCGCCGAATCGAACGCGTCCTTCAGTTCGTCTGCCGCACTGTTCGCCATACCGACCTCCCCGCGCGGCCTGCCGCACGTTCCGTTGCGTCCGATGTCCGTGCCATTGTCCCTGTCCCACAGGACACCGGGCCATGCCTCAAGATCCTGCCCGGGCACCCTAGGATCGGAACTGACCACTGCTGACGAAGATCAGGCTTGCGATCACGCTGCCGCCGCACGAGGAGAGTCATGGCCGAGGAACTGTTCGCGACCCTGCGTACCACCATGGGTGACATCGAGGTGCGGTTGTTCCCCAACCAGGCACCGAAGACGGTCCAGAACTTCGTCGGCCTCGCCGACGGCTCGCAGGAGTGGACGGACCCGCAGAGCCGGAAGAAGGTCACCGACCGGCCGCTGTACTCCGGGACGGTCTTCCACCGCGTCATCAAGGGTTTCATGATCCAGGGCGGCGACCCGCTGGGTACCGGCACCGGCGGCCCGGGTTACCAGTTCAAGGACGAGTTCTCGCCCGACCTGGCCTTCACGCGGCCCTACCTGCTCGCCATGGCCAACGCCGGCCCCGGCACCAACGGGTCGCAGTTCTTCATCACCGTCGCGCCGACGACGCATCTGACCGGCAAGCACACCATCTTCGGTGAGGTGACGACCGGCACCGAGGTCGTCGACGCGATCGCCACGACCCCGACCGCCCGACAGGACCGTCCCCAAACCGACGTGGTGATCAACTCCATCGACATCGAGCGGCGGCCTTCCTGAGCAGCCCACCCGGGTCGTCCGGGTCGGGCGGGTTCGCCGGTCCACCCGGGGCCGGCGCGGATCCGGTGGCGCAGCCCTGCTACCGCCATCCCGACCGGCCGACATACGTCTCCTGCACCCGCTGCGAGCGTCCGATCTGCGCGGAGTGCATGCGGCCGGCGTCGGTCGGCTTCCAGTGCCCGGACGACGTGGCTGCCGGCGCGCAGGCGACCCGCACGGCCGTGAACCCGGTCGGCGGGCCCACCACGCCGCGGCAGCCGGTCGTCACCTACGTGATCGTCGCGCTGAACGTCCTCGCGTTCGTGCTGGAGGGCCTGCCGT
>JAVEDQ010000178.1 GCA_030840885.1 Frankiaceae bacterium | reverse complement strand
TACTCGACCGCCATCCACGGCTGCTCGGCCTCGGTGTCGAAGTCGACCAGCGTCACCGTCGTCGGACTCTGCACCCGGAAGGATGCCTGCACCTCGCGCCGGAACCGGATGCGGAACTGCGGGTCGTGACCGAGTTCGGGGCGGACGACCTTTAGCGCGACCGGACCGCTCCGCCCCTCGGCCAGGAACACCACACCCATGCCGCCGACTCCGAGCCGCCGACGGATCCGGAACTGACCGATGGTTTCGGGGTCGCCGGGCCGTAGGTCGCTCACGGCCGTCCACCCCCCTACTCGGCACGGTGGCGAGCCGCGGGGGCTCTCGCCATGCCGACGCTCGGCTGCGTCGGGTCACGATAGAGCGCCGCGAGGTCGCACGTGGGCCACCTTCGAGGATTGGGGCGACTCCCGGGTCAGGGAGTTGGCCCGAGCGGTCACACCGTCCGGAAACCGGCGCGTGCACCGGGAAGCTTTCGCAGCACCAGGGCGGTCTGCAGGGCGGCCAACGTCGCTTCCCGGCCCTTGTCCTCGGGCGCGTCACCGACGCCGGAGCGGGCCCAGGCCTGCTCCTCGGTGTCGCAGGTCAACAGCCCGAACCCGATCGGCGTGCCGGAGTCCAGGGCGACACGGGCCAGGCCGTCGGTGGCGGCACCGCAGACGTACTCGAAATGGGGTGTACCGCCGCGGATGACGACGCCCAGCGTCACCACGGCATCGCAGGAGCGAGCAAGTGCCTGCGCGGCCAGCGGCAGCTCGAACGCACCCGGCACGCGCACCACCCTCGGATCGTCGACGCCGCACTCGACGAGGGTGGCGACCGCCCGCTCGAGCAGCGCTGTGGTGATGCCCTCGTGCCACTGGGCAGCCACGACCCCGACCGTCAGGCCCCGCGCGTCGACGGTGTCGGTGGCCGGAGCCCCCTCGCCGCTCACCCCGCTCCCCCGCACGTCCTTCGGCCGCACGGGGACCCCGGCGGTCGGATGGCTGGTGTCATCTCGTCGATGCCTCTCATGCTGTTGCTTGGCCGGCGTCGAACCGGTCCTCGAGCTGGTGCAGTGCGGTCGCGGTGGCTCCGCCGACCGAGAGGTCGGAGTCGTCCTCGATGTCGTGCGGGTGCGGACTGTCGGCGCTGGCCTCGGTCTCCTCGTCGACGAGCGGCGGCAGCCCCGGCAGGTCGTGACCGAAGCGGTCGCGCTTGGTCGTCAGGTAGCGCAGGTTCTCCGGCGTCGCCCGGACCGGCAGCGGCACGCGGTCGACGATCTCGAGCCCGTAGCCCTCGAGCCCGGCCCGCTTGGTCGGGTTGTTGGTGAGCAGCCGCATCGTCCTCACCCCGAGGTCGACGAGGATCTGCGCACCGGTGCCGTAGTCCCGGGCGTCGGCAGGCAGGCCCAGCTCGAGGTTCGCATCGAGGGTGTCGGCCCCGTCGTCCTGCAGCTGGTAAGCCTGCAGCTTGTGCATGATGCCGATGCCCCGGCCCTCGTGCCCGCGGACGTAGAGGACGACGCCGCGGCCCTCCCTGCCGACCGCCTCGATGGAGGCATCGAGCTGCGGGCCGCAGTCGCACCGCAGCGAGGCGAAGATGTCGCCGGTCAGGCACTCGGAGTGCACCCGGACCAGCACGTCCTTGCCGTCGCCGAGGTCTCCGGCGACCAGCGCGATGTGCTCGCGGCCGTCGAGCAGGCTGCGGTAGCCAACGGCACGGAACTCACCGTGTGGCGTCGGGATGCGGGCCTCGGCGACCGCGATCACCTGGCTCTCGTGCCGCCGGCGGTACTTCACCAGATCGGCGATGGAGATCAGCGTCAGGCCGTGCTCGTGGCAGAAGTCGACGAGCTCGGGGAGCCGGGCCATGCTGCCGTCGGTACTGGTCACCTCGGCGATCGCGCCGGCGGGCCGCAGCCCCGCGAGCCGGGCGAGGTCGACTGCGGCTTCGGTGTGGCCGGGGCGGCGAAGCACGCCGCCCTCGGCGGCCCGGAGCGGGAAGACGTGCCCGGGCCGGGAGAGGTCGTCGGAGGTACTGACCGGGTTCGCCAGCGTCGCGATGGTGTGCGCGCGATCGGCGGCGCTGATGCCGGTGGTCACGCCCTCGCGTGCGTCGACGCTGACCGTGTAGGCGGTGCCCTTGCGGTCCTGGTTGACGTGGTACATCGGCGGCAGCTCGAGCCGGTCGCAGTCCTCGGCGGCCAGCGGTGCGCAGACCACGCCCGAGCTGTACTTCACCGTGAAGGCCAGCAGCTCCGGCGTCGCCATCTCGGCGGCGAAGATGATGTCGCCCTCGTTCTCGCGATCGGCGTCGTCGACCACGACCACGGCCTTGCCGGCAGCGATGTCGGCGATGGCCTGCTCGATGGGAGCGAAGCGGAGGTCGCCCTCATGCGTTGGCGTCGTCATGAGCGCACCAGCCTTTCCACGTACTTCGCGATGACATCGACTTCGAGGTTGACGGGGGTGCCCGGCGGGGCGTTTCCGAGGGTGGTGCGGGCGAGCGTCTCGGGGATGAGGCTGACGGTGAAGCTGCACTGCTCGACGGCTTCATCAGTGGGAACGTCGTCGACGGCAGCGACCGTGAGGCTGATGCCGTCGACGGTGATCGAGCCCTTCTCGACCACGTAACGGGCGAGCCCCGTCGGCAGTGACACCCGGACGAGTTCCCAGTGCTCGGTGGGGGTGCGGTCGAGCACCTCCCCGACGCCGTCGACGTGGCCCTGCACGATGTGGCCGCCGAGGCGGGTGGTCGGGGTGACCGCGCGCTCGAGGTTGACGGTGCTGCCCGCCGAGAGCCGGCCGAGGCTGGAGCGCTTCAACGTCTCCTGCATGACGTCGGCACTGAACGCACCGTCGGTGTTGTCCACGACGGTGAGGCAGACGCCGCAGACCGAGATCGAGTCGCCCCGGGCGGCGTCGCCGGTGACCAGCGGGCCGCGCACGGTCAGACGGGCGGCGTCGCCGAGGTCTTCGATCCCCTCGACGGTGCCCAGTTCTTCGACGATGCCGGTGAACACGTCAGCTCCCCTGCTGGTCTGGATAGGCGATCACGCGGAAGTCAGCGCCGAGGCGGACGGCCTCGGTGATTCCGAGGCGAAACGCGTCCGCAATCGTCTGCTGGCCGGTGCCGCGCAGGACGGGCCACTGCGCGCTGCCGAGCAGGACCGGCGCGATGTAACCGACGACCTTGTCCACGAGCCCCTCCTGCCAGAAGGAACCCGCGACGGACGGTCCGCCTTCCAGCAGGACGCTGCGGACGCCGCGGCCGAACAGCTCCGCGAGGACGTCAGCGGGCTTCTCGGCGGTCACGAGCGTTTCGGCGGCGTCGTCGAGGACCTGTGCGTCGGTCGGCGTGCGACCGGAGCGGTCGAGCACGACGCGCAGCGGCTGCCGGGTCGGCGTCGCGCCGTCGGGCAGCTCCCGAACCGTCAGCGCCGGGTCGTCAACCAGCACGGTGCCGACGCCGACGAGCACGGCGTCCAGTTCGTGACGCAGCCGGTGGACGTCGCGGCGCGCCTCGGCACCGGTGATCCACCGCGACGAGCCGTCGGCCGCGGCGATCTGTCCGTCGAGGCTCGCGGCGTACTTCCAGACCACGAACGGGCGGCCGGTCGCGACGCCGTGCAGCCACGCCTCGTTGACCTGGGCGGCGTCGTCGGCGAGCACCCCGGCGGTGACGTCGACACCGGCGTCGCGAAGTGTCGCGGCTCCCCCGGCGGCCTGCGCGTTGGGGTCGGCGACGGCGAACACGACCCGGGCGATGCCGGCGTCGAGCAGCGCCTGGCTGCAGGGGCCGGTGCGGCCGGTGTGGTTGCAGGGTTCGAGGGTGACGACGGCGGTGCCGCCGCGAGCCCGGTCGCCGGCGTCGCGCAGGGCGTGGACCTCTGCGTGCGGGCCGCCGACCTGCTGGTGCCAGCCCTCCCCGGCCGGTGCGCCGTCGGCGTCGAGGATCACGCAGCCGACGACGGGGTTCGGGCTGGTGGAGCCGAGGCCGCGGGCGGAGAGGGCGATGGCACGACGCATGGCTGCGACGGTGCTGCTGTCCGCGGTCTCCATGTCGGCGTCGTTCACGGTCCCTCCCCTCCGGCTCACGTAGAGCTCCGGGGAGGTCCGCAACGAGGGCATCCCGACAGGACGCCTACTCGTGCCGACCGCGCGCTACCTCTCATCCGGACTATGACCGTCGGCGCCGGAATTTCACCGGAACTCCACCGGCCGCTGGCTGCGGTCGGGTCGCGGGCTGTAACCGCCGGTTCGGATTTTCACCGACCCCGGAGCGCGCGTGCACTCACC
>JAVEDQ010000318.1 GCA_030840885.1 Frankiaceae bacterium | reverse complement strand
TCAGCGTTGAGCCGGAGCGGTGGCGGCACCTCGTCGGCAACCTCGAGGCCGCCGGCGTCGAGCACGTCGTGCACAGCGACGTGTCGGTCTACTTCCGCGACCCGGACGGGGCGCGGCTCGAGCTCATCGCCGACCCGCTCGGCGAGATGTACGGGAACCATGTCCTCTGATGGCTGTCCCGTGAGCGCCGTCCTGTGAGCGGGCCGGTGAGCACGAAGGACACCTCCGACACGGCGGTGCCCGACGTGCCGACGCCGACCCCGACGTTGGAGATCAGCGACTCCCGGGTGGCGCAGGTCGGGCACACGATGGTCCGACGCGCGCTGCCGCGGCGCACCCGGCGGACCGTCGGCGCCTGGTGCTTCGCCGACCACCTGGGTCCGGCGGCGGTGACCGGCGACCAGGGGCTCGACATCGGCCCGCACCCGCACATCGGCCTGCAGACGGTCACCTGGCTGATCGAGGGCTCGCTGCTGCACCGGGACAGCCTCGGCTACGAGCAGCGCGTCTCGCCGGGCCAGCTCAACTTGATGACCTCCGGCGGCGGCATCGCCCACGCTGAGGAAACGAGCGGCACTTACGTCGGGGGACTGCACGGCATCCAGCTGTGGGTCGCGCTCCCCGAACGCACCCGGCATGCCGAGGGTGGCTTCGAGCACCACGAGGACCTGCCGAAACTCGAGCTCGACCGGGCCGAGGTCACCGTCCTGACCGGCGAGTTCGCCGGCCAGCAGAGCCCTGCCCGGGCCGACACCCCGCTCGTCGGCGCGGACCTCGCGCTCCGTCCCGGGCGCACCACGCTGCCGCTCCGGGCCGACTGTGAGCACGCGTTGGTCGTCCTCGACGGCGCGGTGTCGGTCGGTGGTGACCGGCAGAACAGCAGCATCGAACCGGGCGCCTTGGCCTACCTCGGGTCGGGGCGCGACGAGCTCGGACTCGAGGTCCGGGAACCGACGCGCGCCATGCTGCTCGGCGGCGAGCCGTTCGAGTCGCCGATCGTCATGTGGTGGAACTTCGTCGGACGGAGCCGTGAGGAGATCTCGGTCGCCTACAAGGAGTGGTCAGCCGGCACCGACCGGTTCGGCCGCGTCGATTCGCCGCTGCCACGCATCGACGTCGGGCCGCCGGCCTGGGCGGTCAGCGGCTGAGCGCGTAGCCCGGCACAGCTTCTGGCAGCAGCGGCCGCGAGAACCAGTAGCCCTGAACCTGGTGGCAGCCGAGTTCGCGGAGCACGGTGACCTGCTCCTCGGTCTCGGCGCCTTCGGCGACGGTGCGCAGGTTCAGCCGGTGGGCGAGGCCGATGACGCTGTCGACGATGGCGAGGTCGGCCATGTCGTGGGTGATGTCGGCGACGAACGACCGGTCGATCTTGATCGTGTCCACGGGGAACTGGCGCAGGTAGGACAGCGACGAGTAGCCGGTGCCGAAGTCGTCCACCGAGAGTCCGACGCCGATGTCGGCGAGGGCGGCGAGGGTGCGGGCCGCGGCGTCGGGATCGGTCATGAGGACGCTCTCGGTGATCTCCAGCGACAGGGCCGACGACGGCAGGCCGGCGGCGGCGAGGGTTGCCCGCACATCCGGGACGAGTGCGGGGTCGGCGAGTTGGCGCCCGCTGAGGTTCACCGCGACGCGCATCGAGGCGAAGCCGTTGGCCCGCCAGGCGGCGGTCTGCGTGCACGCGTCCGCCAGCACCGAGATGCCCATCCGCCCGATCAGGCCGGTCTCCTCGGCGACCGGGACGAACAGGGCCGGGGACATCGCGCCGCGCGTCGGGTGCTGCCAGCGCGCGAGCGCCTCGGTCCCGGTGACCCGGCCGGAGGAGAGCTCGACGAGGGGCTGGTAGACCACGGAGATCGCGCCGTCGGCGATCGCGCGGCGCAGGTCCTCCTCGAGTTCGAGGCTGTGCAGCGCCTGTGAACGCAGCTGCGCGTCGAACCAGACCGCCTGCGAACGGCCGGTCTGCTTCGCGGTGTACATCGCCACGTCGGCGTCGCGGAGCAGGTCTTCGGCGTCGCCGGCAGCCCGGGTGTCGTCACTGGTCGCGTCACCGTCGAAGCGCGAGACGCCGATGCTCGCGGTCACCGTGATGCTGCGTCCGTTCACCGACAACGGCTCGGTGAGGGCGGCGAACAGCCGCTCCACGAGGGCCGTGAGCTCGGCGGGCCGTCCGCTCGGGTCCCGGCTGTCACCGCCGACGAGGACGACGAACTCGTCCCCGGCGAGGCGGCCGACGAGGTCCGCGCCACGGACAGCGGCGGCGAGCCGGCGCGCCACGATCCGTAGCACCTCGTCGCCCGCGGCGTGGCCGAGTGAATCGTTGATCAGCTTGAAGCGGTCGAGGTCGAGGAAGAGAACCGCGGCCTCGGCGTCGGCGGCGAGCAGTTGCGTCAGGTGCTCGAGCACCATGGCGCGGTTGGCCAGCCCCGTGAGCGCGTCGTGGCGCGACTGGTGCAGCAGGCGGGCCTCGTGCACCCGGCGCTCGGTCTCGATGTGGCGCCGTTCGGTGACGTCGACGCAGATCATGACGTACCCGGTGCAGCCGCCGACCCCGTCGCGGACCGCGTCTGTGGCGATCTCGACGTCGATCGTGCGACCGTCCTGCCGGGTCAGCCGGGTCTCGAGCCGATGGGAACCGGCCGAACTCCCGCCGCCGTCGGCCGCGGTGCGCAGGTCACCCAGATTCTCGCCGAACACTTCGGTGACGGGTCGGCCGCGCACGTCGTCGGCGCGGTGGCCGAAGACCCGCTCGGCGGCGGGGTTCCAGGTGACGACGGTTCCGTCGGTGGTCACGGCGATGATGGCGTCGGAGACGTGCTCGACCAGGTTCGCCTGCTGGCGCACGGCGGCCTCGGCCGCACGTCGCTCGGACAGGTCGCGCATGATCACCTGGAAGGCGGGCTTGCCGTTCCAGGTGGTCCGGACCGACACCGCCTCCATGACCAGGCTCGTGCCGTCCAGCCGTTGGAGGATGGCCTCGGACGGTTCGGACACCGCCCCCGGTTCGGTGAGGGTGGCCAGCCGGCGCAGCAGCTCGGGCTGCGACTGCGGGGCGACGAA
>JAVEDQ010000119.1 GCA_030840885.1 Frankiaceae bacterium | reverse complement strand
TCCGGCACGCTTCACATCTGCACCCAGCGGGTAGCTGTCGGTGCAGCGCGTGCATCCCCCGGACCCGGCGGGCCACGCCTCCGGGAACGAGGCAGGAAGCGCATGGCGTCGGAAAGCAAGGGAACGGTGCTGCTCGCCCTCGGGGCGAACTTCGCCATCGCGGTGGCGAAGACCGTGGTGGGCCTGATCACGCTCTCGAGCGCGATGCTCGCCGAATCCGCCCACTCCTGGGCCGACACCCTCAACCAGGTCTTTCTGCTGACCTCGCTGTTCCGGTCCAAGAAGGCCGCCGACTCGACCCACCCGTTCGGTTACGGCAAGGAGCGGTTCTTCTGGTCCCTGCTGGCCGCGGTCGGGATCCTCGTCACCGGCGCCGGCTTCTCGATCTACCAGGGCATCCACTCGCTGACGAGTGAGCACGAGGCCATTCCGGCCAGCGAGTTCTACCTGTCCTACGCAGTTCTCGGGTTCGCCTTCCTGATGGAGGGGTCGTCGCTGATCAAGGCCCTGCGCCAGGTGAAGGGCGAAGCCAAGGACTATGAGCGCGGCTTCGTGGAGCACCTCCGCAAGAGCAACGACCCGACCGTGAAGACCGTGGCCAGCGAGGACAGCGCGGCCGTCATCGGTATCCTGTTGGCGTTCGCCGGGCTCGGGCTGCACCAGATCACCGGTTCCGCGGTCTACGACGGAGCAGCATCCATCGCCATCGGCGTCCTGCTGGCCTTCATCGCCTATGCCCTCGGACGGGACACCAAGGACCTCCTGATCGGGGAGTCGGCCGACCCGGAGCTGCGGCTCGACATCATCCATCTGATCAGCGGCTTCGACGAGATCGATGGTGTCGTCGAACTGCTGACTATGCAGTTGTCGCCCGAAGATCTCCTCGTCGCCGTCAAGGTGGACTTCGTCGACGGGCTCGACAGCCAGCGGATCGAGTGCGTGTCGACCGAGATCGACGACGCGCTGAAGGCGCAGTACCCGATCGTCCGTCACGTCTTCCTCGACGCCACGACCGCCACCGAGGAGCAGCGGGAGGTGGCGAAGGAGGTCACCGCGCTGGCCCAGGCCGATGCCGAGGGTGACGAGGCAGCCGCCGACAAGCTCCGCGAGATGGAACAGGAACTCGACACCCAATCCCAGCGGTGAGTTCAGCCCAGCGCTGAGATGAGCCGCCCCCGGACCCAGCCGGTCCGGAACTCAGTCGACCAGGGCCCGGCGCACCGCGGCGGCCCAGCCGGCGCCGTGGCTGCCCTGTTCGACCCGGACGTTCGTGTGCGCGGCCACCAGGGCTGCCATGTGGGGTGGCCGAGCCCCGTTCTCGACCAGCGAGAAATGCCCGACGACGCGAGCCATCTCGAGGTCGCTGGCGGAGTCGCCGATCGCGAGGGCGTCCGCCGGGTCGATCCCGCGGCGGACCAGGTCCTCGGCGACGGCTACTCCCTTGCCGATCCCTTCCGGCACCAGGTGGTAGACGTGCAGCGCTGAGATCTCGAGGGCGCTGGCGGCAAGTGACTCCGACGTGCTCGGCAGCACCCCGTTGTCCCGGCAGCGGAGCCAGCCGAAGCCCTCGTCGGCGAGCCAGGCCTCGGCCTCCTCCACGTCGACCTGGCCGCGCAGCATCACGTCGATCTCGTGACCGAGGTGCCAAGGGCTGTGGAACTCCAACCGACCCCCGAAGCGGGTCAGGAGCCGCTCGACGAGGTCGTCGGGGACGGCGTCGAGCTGCTCGGGCATGGCGCCGCGGATCAGCTGGGTGCCGGCGCGGCTGACGTCGTGAGAGCTGGAGAGGTTCGCGCGCCAACCGAGCAGCGCCCCGAGCTCGGCGATGTAGCCGTCGGCGCCGAAGATGCCACAGGCCTCGATCAGCTGCGCCTTGGTGCGTCCGCTGACCAGGACAAGGGGGATGCCGGCGGCAAGCAGATCGGCGAGCGCCCGGGCCGGTTCGAGGTCGACCGCACCGCCCTCGGCGCGGAAGAAACAACCCCGCGGGCCGACCATCGTGCCGTCGAGATCGGAATAGACGATACGGACGGTCACCACCGCACGCTATCGGCGCCTAGGAACTGCCCGCCCGCTGGTGTTCCGGCTCGGTTACGATGAGGGTGGCGAAACGGTACTTCCGAGTCCGCTGGACCTGCACCGCACAACTCCAGATCGCTCATCCCGAGGGGCAGAGGGACCGGCCCGACGAAGCCCCGGCAACCACCGCACACGGCGGCAGGTGCCAAAGCCGGCCCGCTACGGCGGGAACGATGAGGAGGTTTCTTCACCCATGACGTCTGTTCTCGACCGGCCCAGCCGCGTCAACCCCGCGACCAACCTCAAGTGTCGCCACTGCGGCGCCACATATGAGCTCGCCGCGATCCACGTCTGCGAGCGCTGCTTCGCGCCGCTCGAGATCGGATACGACGAGGACCTGCTGGCCCGCGTCACCCGCGAGTCCATCGAAGCCGGCCCGTACAACCTGTGGCGCTACGTCGGCCTGCTCCCCGCCGGCCACGACCCGGCGACCCGGGTCTCGCTCGGCGCCGGCTGGACCCCGCTCCGTCGCGTCGACCGCCTGGCCCGCGAGCTGGGTATGCGCTCACTGTGGGTGAAGGACGACAGCGCCAACCCGACGCACTCGTTCAAGGACCGCGTCGTCTCGGTCGCCCTCTCTGCGGCCCGTGAGCATGGCTACACCACCGTCGCCTGCGCCTCGACGGGCAACCTCGCCCAGTCGGTCGCCGCGCACGCCGCCTCGGCCGGGCTGAAGAGCGTGGTGCTCATCCCGAACGACCTCGAGGCCGGCAAGACCGTCTCGACCGCCGTCTACGGCGGCACCCTCGTCGCCATCGAGGGCAGCTACGACGACGTCAACCGCCTCTGCAGCGAGATCGCCGGCGAGCAGGAGTGGGCGTTCGTCAACGTCAACGTCCGCCCGTTCTACGCCGAGGGCTCCAAGACGCTGGGCTACGAGGTCGCCGAACAGCTCGGCTGGCGGCTGCCCGAACAGGTCGTCATCCCGATCGCCTCGGGCTCGCTGCTCACCAAGGTCGACAAGGCGTTCGGTGAGCTCGACCGCCTCGGGATCCTCGAGGGCACGCCCTACCGCGTCTTCGGTGCCCAGGCCGCCGGCTGCAACCCGGTCGCCGCCGCCTTCGCGAGCGGCGCCGACACCATCACGCCGGTCAGGCCGTCGACGATCGCCAAGTCGCTGGCCATCGGCAACCCGGCCGACGGGCCCTACGCCGTCGACGTGGCCCGCCGCACCGGCGGCGCGATCACCGACGTCACCGACGACGAGGTCGTGGCGGGCATGAAGCTGCTCGCGCGCACCGAGGGCATCTTCGCCGAGACCGCCGGTGGCGTGACCGTGGCGAACCTGCAGAAGCTGCTCGCCCAGGGCAAGCTCGACCCCGACGCCGAGACCGTCATCTTCAACACCGGCGACGGGCTGAAGACGATCGATGCGGTCGCGCCGACGTCGGGCCCCACCCACTCGATCAAGCCGAGCTACTCGGCCTTCGAGGCGGCGCTCGGGCTGGAGTGACCTCCCCTGCCGAGCCTGTGCGGGCTTCTGCCGGTCCTGACCGGCGAAGGCCCGCACAGGTTCACGGGTGGATGCTTGCTCGGCCGCCGGTTGCACTCACCCTGGGTGAGTGCTAAAAATGCAGCTAGCACTCAACACGTCCGAGTGCCAGAGTCGCCCGGCGAGGCTGGGTCGTAAGCCCCATGGCCTGCGGCGCAACCGTCCGTCGCGGGCGTCGGCGACCGCAGTCGCACTCGGCCACGTCCACCCTTTCTACGGAGGGACATCCCTTTATGCCGAAGATCATTGCGTTCGACGAAGAGGCCCGTCGCGGCCTCGAGCGTGGAATGAACCAGCTCGCCGACGCCGTCAAGGTCACGCTGGGCCCGAAGGGACGCAACGTCGTCCTGGAGAAGAAGTGGGGCGCCCCCACGATCACCAACGATGGTGTGTCCATCGCCAAGGAGATCGAGCTCGAGGACCCCTACGAGCGGATCGGTGCCGAGCTCGTCAAGGAGGTCGCCAAGAAGACCGACGACGTCGCGGGTGACGGCACCACCACCGCCACCGTGCTCGCCCAGGCCCTCGTCAAGGAGGGTCTGCGCAACGTTGCCGCCGGCGCCAACCCGATGGGCCTGAAGAAGGGCATCGAGGCCGCGATTGCCAGCGTCTCCGAGGAGCTCTCCAAGCTCTCGCGGGACGTGGAGACCA
>JAVEDQ010000118.1 GCA_030840885.1 Frankiaceae bacterium | reverse complement strand
CGGCCAGGATCTCGTCGGGCAACCGCGAGACGTAGGAGCCGCGGAAGCTCGGGATGGCGCAGAACGAGCAGCGCCGGTCGCAGCCGGAGGCGATCTTCAGCGGAGCCACGGGACCGCCGGAGAGCCGACGTCGCAGGACGGGCGGCCCGGACGCGGGCGCGAGCCCGGCCGGCAGATCGGCGGGCGGTGTGACGACGCGGAGCGCCTCACCGTGCCC
Source organism: Frankiaceae bacterium (assembly GCA_030840885.1). Taxonomy (GTDB): domain Bacteria; phylum Actinomycetota; class Actinomycetes; order Frankiales; family Frankiaceae; genus JAVEDQ01. The sequence goes on along the minus strand of JAVEDQ010000118.1, from coordinate 2,466 downwards.
GGGCACCGCAGCCGTCGACGAGCGACGCGCCACCGGGGACAGCGGCAGCAGCGTGCGCCGGTCGCTCGGCGTGTGCGACGCGGGCGTCTCACCGGCGAGGATCGCGTCGAGGTGCGCACCCAGCTGCGGGTAGGCGTCGAAGCCGAGGACGGCGTCGGCTTCGGGCAGGGCCGTGGCCAGCTCGGTGCCGTAGCGCTCGGCCAGGCAACCGACCGCGACGACCGCACGCGACGGACCGTGGGGATCCGACGATGCCCCGTCGGCCAGCGCGAGGACTGTGTCGACCGAGTCCTTCTTGGCGGCCTCGACGAAGCCGCAGGTGTTCACGACGACGGCGTCGGCGTCCTCGGGGTCGTCGACGAGCGTCCAGCCGTCCCGCTCGAGGCGGGCGGCAAGTTCTTCGGAGTCGACCTCGTTACGCGCGCAACCCAGCGTGACGAGGGCGGCACGACGGGACGAGGGCATACGTCGAGGGTAGCCGCACCGGGCTCAGCCGGTGGACGCCCCGCATGCCGGATCGCCGACGACGAGGACGCGGCTGACCACCTGACCGGTGCTGCCGAGCGGCCCGAGATCCTTGCCGTTGCAGCTGACGTTCACCGCACCGGCGTTGCCGACCGTGAACTTCAGCTGCTGCGCGCCGCGGTACTCGGCGGTCGCCCCCTGGCTCGCGGTCGCCGAGGTCAGGACCGAACCGTTCTCGTCGGTCACCCGGACCCAGCTGTTGCCGTTCGCGAGGTTCAGCGCCAGGTTGACCCCGGAGTAGGTGCGTGCGGGCGCCGCACTCGGTGCCGGCGCCGCGCCCTTCGGGGCTGCGGCGGACGGCTTCGGCGCCGCCGACGGCTGAGCGAGGGAGGTCGTGTCGTTCTTGGAGGGGCCCCCGACGAGAACGCTGACGAGCAGCACGAGACAGATCACGACGAGGACGACGGTCGCGACCGCCATCCAGCCGGGTCCGCCGCTCGACGACGCGCGCTCCCGCGCTTTGGCCGAGCGACGACTTGAGGGCTCTGCGACCGGCGTCTCGACGGCGATGCGGGACTCGGGGGCACCGTGCCGGCGGTCGAACTGCTCGAGCAAGGGGCCCTGCTCCACGCCCAGGGTGCGGGCGAGGGTGCGGATGTGGCCGCGCGCGTAGAACGGGCCGCCGCACGGCTCGAAGTCGTCGTTCTCGATTCCCCGGATGACGCCGGGCCGGATGTAGGTCCGGCTGCTCAGGTCCTCGACCGACATTCCCTGCTCGGACCGGGCCTCGGCCAGCCGGGCGCCGACACCGTTGGAACTCTCGATGATCGACATCGCCCCCCTCTCGCCGTAACCGGACCCTCTGGCCTCATTCTAGGATCAGATTGCGCTGATTCCAGGGGTCACGCGCGGAATGCAAGCTGCGGATGTTACGCGGCGCCACCCGCAGCGCACTTCAGGTCGCGATCGCTGCGTCGGGCTCGCCGGGGTCGGGTGGGAACCGCCCTTCGGAGTGAGAGCTCGGCGGGCTCGGTGCCGTCTGGGATGGGGCCGCCCCGGACCGGGCCGTCGATGCCCCCGGGCCCTCCGCACGGCTGCCGTGGCGGACGGCCGCCGGGTCCATCTGCAGGGGCAGGTACATCCGGACCCGGTCGAAGCGGTGTTCGCCGACGGCGAGGAAATCCGGCAGCCGGCCGTACTCCTGGAACCCGAGCGAGCGGTAGAGAGCGATGGCGGCGTGGTTGTTGCCTCGCACATCGCAGAGCAGCTGCTCGATGCCCATCTCCGTCGCCGATTCGACGAGAGCGGTGGTGATACGACGACCGAGGCCCAGACCGCGGGCCGACCGATGGACCATGACGCGCCGGATCTCCCCGTTGTGCGCCAGCACCTCGGCCGGAAGCCGCGACCAGGTCCCCAGCGCCACGACCTCGCCGTCGCGGCAGGCGAGCACGAGGCGGCTGCCGTCGGAGAGCAGTTCGTTGACCCACGCGTCGGTGACCGCTCGGCTCGGCGGCGTCGTCCAACCAACGGCCCCGCCGTCGGCGACGACGTCGGTCACCACGGCCCAGATCTGGCGCCCGAGCTCGTCATCGAGGTGGGTCGGCCACCTCAGCTCCAACTGCACGGTTTCATCCTGCCCAAGCGGGACGCCTCAGTCCCCCCGGAGTGTGACGAGTACTCCCTCGAGCTCATCCGGCTGCACGAGCACGTCGCGTGCCTTGGACCCCTCGGTGGGACCCACGATGCCGCGGGACTCCATCAGGTCCATCAGCCGCCCGGCCTTGGCGAAGCCGACCCGCAGCTTGCGCTGCAGCATCGACGTGGACCCGAACTGCGTGGAGACGACGAGCTCGATGGCCGACAGCAACAGCTGGAGATCGTCGCCGACCTCCTCGTCGATTTCCTTCTTCGACTCCTGCGGTGCCGTCACGTCGTCGCGGTAGACCGGCTGCGACTGCTCCTTGCAGAAGGAGACGACGGCGTCGATCTCGGACTCGG
>JAVEDQ010000110.1 GCA_030840885.1 Frankiaceae bacterium | reverse complement strand
GCGACCTCGAACCGCTGGCCGATCTGCGCCTGGAAGATGTCGCCGGCGCGCACGTACTCGAGTGCGGCCTCCACTGCCGGCCGGTAGCTGCCGGCGGGGGTGCGGGACCGGAAGTCGAAGACCGCCTCGCGGCTCGTCGTCGCGACCGTCGGCGCCGCGGGCTGCGCGAGCCCGGCCGCCATGGCGTCGAGTCGGGCGACGGCGTCGTCGTAGTCGCCGTCGAGCGCGTTGGCCACCAGCAGGCACGAGCCGTCCTGGTGGTCGAGTACGGCGAGGTCGGTCGTGAGCAGCATGGTCAGCTCGGGCACGTCGAGGTCGGCGACGGCGTGCTCAGGCAGCCGCTCGATGCGCCGCACGAAGTCGTAGGCGAGGTAGCCGACCAGCCCGCCCATCAGCGGCGGCATCCCCTCCAGGCGGGGGGCGCGGAGCCCGTGGGCGCAGGCCCGCAGCACCTCGAGCGAGTTGCCGCCGGTCGGCAGCCCGAGCGGCGGCGGCGACGACCAGACCGCCTCGCCGTCCCGCTCGGACAGCGTGGTGACGGACCGCACGCCGATGAAGGAGTAGCGCGACCAGGCCCGGCCGGGTTCGGCGGATTCGAGCAGGAAGGTGCCGGGGCCCCCGGCGAGCTTGCGGTAGGTGCCGACGGGGGTCTCGCCGTCGGCCAGCACGCGGCGGGTGACGGGGACGACCGGGTATTCGGCGGCGAGCTTGCCGAACGTCTCGCGGTCCGGGACGAGGGTCCCGTCCGGGGCATCGACTCGCCGGACGCTCACGGAGCGGTGGCGGCGGCGGGGCGTTCGCCCACGACCACCGGCAGCGCGTCGGCGTCGAAGCAGGTCCGGTCGCCGGTGTGGCAGGCGGCGCCGACCTGGTCGACCTTCACCAGCACGGTGTCGCCGTCGCAGTCGAGCGCGACGGACTTGACCCACTGCTGGTGGCCGCTGGTCTCGCCCTTGACCCAGTACTCCTGGCGGCTGCGGCTCCAGTAGGTGCAGCGTCCCGTGGTGAGGGTGCGGTGCAGCGCCTCGTCGTCCATCCAGCCGACCATGAGCACCTCGCCGGTCTCGTGCTGCTGCGCGACGGCTGGGAACAGGCCGTTCTCGTCCCGCTTGAGGCGGGCGGCGATGGCGGGGTCGAGGCTGCTGGCAGGTGCCGTTTCGGTCGCGGTGCTCACGCCTGTCGAGTTTGCCAGCCGGGGCAAACGGCTTAACGACCCAACCGGGACCGCAAGGCATCGGGCGTCCAGCCGGGCCACCGGCACCGGCCGATCGGGACGCCACCGGCGAACAGGGCCACCTCCTCTGGACCGTCGCGGCGGGAGTTGTCCCAGATCCTGGCCGTGTCGGAGCGCGCGACGGCCTCGGCGACCAGCGGCCACAGCCGTCGGTACCGGGCGCGGATCTTCTCCTCGGGCACGGGATGCCCGCCTGCCGCGACCCGGTGCGCCACACGGGCGACCGCGAGGTCCTCCGGAACCAGGAGCACCTGCAGCGCGACGGTGTAGCCCGCCGCACGGGCGGCGTCGATCAGCTCGAGTTTGGAGGGGTGGGAGAAGACCGTCTCCGCGATGAGCGGCGCGCCGGCCTCGATCAGCCGGATGCGCGTCCGCTCGGCGATCCGGGCCGCGTCGTAGGAGTGCGCCGCGGGGTCGTCGGGCCACCGCACCTTCGCGATCTCGTCGGCGTTCACGAACGGCACCCCGTGCCGCAGGTCAGCGAGCACGAGTTCGACGAACGTGTACTTGCCGGCACCGTTGGGGCCGACGACCAGGTCAAGGCGCACTGTCTAGCTGGTTCGGTTCAGCGGACCGCCGCTCAGCCGAGCGGGGAGGTTTCACCGTCCGGGTGGTATCGGGTGAGCACGCCGGCGTCGTCGAGCGCGACCGTGGTGATCCCGCGCTTGGCGAGCCGGGCGCCGAAGTCCGTCGTCCGGCCCTTCTCCGAGATCGCGGCGTCGAGTTCGGCGTCGAGGACGATCCGCTCCTCGGACGAGAGCTCGCGCTCGTCGAGCTTGCCCGCCAGCGCGGCCTCGACCCGCCGACGAGCGGCCGTCTGTGTCATGGAGACGGCCCGCCCGACCCGGGCCCAGTGGTCGATCTGCTGCTTCGCGGATCGGCTCGAGCGGGCGCCCTCGACGGAGGCGGATTCGAACAGGTCGGCGGCGACGCGCGTGGGGCGGTCCGGTGCAGTGGTCACGACGGCTCCCGCTTCTCCTGCTTGCGTAGCAGACTGCGACAGCGTAGCAACGTGCTACGCAGCGTGGCAAGCCCTGCTCATCGAACCGGCAGGCCCGCTCCGCGCAGTGCGTCCTTCACGTCGCTGATGCGAAGCTGGCCGAAGTGGAAGACGCTGGCCGCGAGCACGGCGTCGGCGCCGGCGTGCACGGCAGGCGCGAAGTCGTCCACCTTCCCCGCTCCCCCGCTCGCGATCACCGGGACGCCCACGGTGGCGCGCGCCTCGCGGATCATCTCGAGGTCGTAGCCGGCCCGGGTGCCGTCGGCGTCCATCGAGTTGAGCAGGATCTCGCCGGCGCCGAGGTCCTCGGCCCGCAGCAGCCAGTCGAGCAGGTCGATTCCGGAGCCGCGACGGCCGCCGTGCGTGGTCACCTCGAAGCCGCTCGGGGTCGGGGCCGCCCCCTCGGGTGTCCCACGGGCGTCGGCGGACAGCACGATGCACTGGGCCCCGAAGCGCTCAGCGCAGTCCATCAGCAGGTGCGGGCGGGCGATGGCGGCGGTGTTGATGCCGACCTTGTCGGCACCGGCCCGGAGCAGCCGGTCGACGTCGTCGACGCTGCGCACCCCGCCGCCGACCGTGAACGGGATGAAGACCTGGTCGGCCACGCGCTCCACGACGTGCACCATGGTGTCGCGCGCGTCGCTCGACGCGGTGATGTCGAGGAACACCAGCTCGTCGGCGCCTTCGGCGTCGTAGCGCGCGGCGAGCTCAACAGGATCACCCGCGTCGCGGATCCCGACGAAGTTCACGCCCTTCACGACGCGTCCCGCGTCGACGTCAAGGCAGGGGATCACTCGGACTGCGAGCACGCCTCGATCCCTTCGGCCACCGTGAACCGCCCCTCGTAGATCGACGTCCCGGCGATCGCTCCGGCGAGTCGACGGCCGTGGTCGTGGTGGTGCGCGAGGCGGCGCAGATCGTGAGCGCTCGAGTCGCCC
>JAVEDQ010000100.1 GCA_030840885.1 Frankiaceae bacterium | reverse complement strand
ACGTGCCGGCGCGGGTCGCGGCCGCGCTCATCGCCACCGAGGACACCCGCTTCTACAGCCACTCCGGGCTCGACGCACGGGGTGCGCTGCGCGGGGCACTGAGCCTCAGCCGCGGCGGTGCCCTGGGTGGCGCGACGATCGACGCGCAGTTGAGCAAGCTGCTCTACACCCACGGTGCGGCAGGGGTGAAGCCCGCGACCAAGCAGGTCGTGCTCGCGGTGAAGCTCGACAACGCCTACACCAAGCGGCAGATCCTCAGCATGTACTTCGACGCCGCCTACTTCGGCCACGGTGCCTACGGCCTGGTCAGCGCGTCGAAGGCCTACTTCGGGGCGGCTCCGGACAGGCTGACCTGGGCGCAGGCGACGATGATCGCCGGGTTGGTCAACGCCCCCACCGCCTACGACCCGACCGAGCTCTTCAAGCTCGCCCGTGAGCGGCAGCGCCACGTGCTCGACCGGATGGTGGCCACCGGCGCCTTCACGAAGGCGCAGGCCAACCAGGTGTTCGACGCGCGGCTCAACCCGGCGACCCCCTTCAGCGGCTGAGCCGCCCGCCGCCCCCCTTTCCCGCCGCCCCCTTTCCGCCGGTTCCGTGGAGATCTTGGCGGCGCCACCTGCAGGTTCTCCGCGACGCTGTCCACGCCTCGGTGGGAAGCGGGGGTTGTCGCGTCGCCGTTCTGCCTGGTCGCGACGTCCGCAGCCGACGGCACCTGCGACGTCTCCCCGAAGGGAGATCCGCCCGGCTTCGTCCACGTCCTCGACGACACGACCATCGTCGTGCCGGAGCGGCCCGGTAACCGACGCGGCGACGGCTACCGCAACCTGTTGACCAACCCGCACGTCGGGCTGCTGTTCGTGCTGCCCGGCCGCGGCGACACGCTGCGCATCAACGGCCACGCCCGGCTGCTCCGGGATGCGCCGTACTTCGACGAGCTGACCGTGAAGGGCCACCGACCGCTGCTGGCGATGGAGGTCGCGGTGCAGGAGGTCTTCTACCACTGCTCGAAGGCGTTTCTCCGATCGGCGTTGTGGAAGCCGGAGAGCTGGCAGCCGGACGTCGTGCCCTCGCGGGCCGTCATCGCCCACGAGCTCGAGGCGAACGAGCAGAGCGTCGAGGAGCTCGAGGAGTACTACGGCCCGACCTACGCCGAGAAGCTCTACGTCCAGCGGATGTGACCACCGCTACCCTCCATGAGCAGCGGCTCTGGGTGCCGACGACCTAGCCGCCGGTCCCGTCACTCTGCTGAGGGTGGAGCCCATGTCGGTCTTTGAAGCGGCTGCTTCGAACGACGCAGAGATACTTGACGTAGCCGCCGGCCCCACCAGAGACGCTCGTCGTGCTGCCGGCGGCTGCGAGCGCTTCCGTCTCGGTGAGAGCGCCCAGGTGCGCTGCCGCGTGCAGCTGGTTCGCCCTCGGGGTGCTGCATCGGCGGCGTGCGGAACCATCCGTCAGCTCGGGCGGCGGGCAGGGCAGCCGGCGTATTGGGAACCTCTACCTTGACGACGGTTCCTTGTCCGGGCACGGAGTCGACCTCGAACAGGCCGCCCATCTGGGCAATGCGTTCGCTGAGGAGGCGCAGGCCGAAGTGCCCGTCCTTCTGGAGGCCGTTCAGCGGGGCGAATCCCTTGCCCTCGTCCCGCACGTGCAGGCTGACCCGGTCGCCTGTTGCTTTCACCACGACGTCGACGCGTTCGGTGTCAGCGTGCTTGACGACGTTGCGGATCGCTTCTTGCGCCGACCGGTAGAGCACGTCCTCTACTTCCTCCGAGACGGCCAGCGCCGCCGGGACGCTCAGTTCCGGAGTGATCCCTTGGGCTTTCAGCGGGTCGAGCAGGTCGTGCAATGCCGCTCCGAGGCCGGCGTGACGCAGGCTCGCCGGGTAGATGTCGCTGATGAGGGTTCGCAGTTGGACGATGCTGCGCCGGGTGCTGTCGCCGGCGTCGCAGATCGTCTGGCTGAGCTCGGGAGCCTGTGTTTTCGCTCGCTGGGCAACTGCGGCCAAGGAGTAGCTGACCCCAGCCAACGTTTGCACTACTCCGTCGTGCAGGTCGGCGACGATGCGTTGGCGTGCGAGGTCGGAGGCATGCGCGGCGCGTTCCTCCAGGACGTACCGTTCTCGTTGCCCTCGTTGCAGGCGGCGGATCAACCGCCAGGCGATCGGCAATTGCATGAGATAGAGCGTCGCGAAGCCGACGAGCAGCGCCGGCGCGAAGGCGCGCCAGATCCCGGCACTGCTGGCGATCACGTTGTTGTAGCGCAGATAGCTCTCGAACAGCAGCGGGACACCCGATTCGGACTCGACTCGCTGGTACACCTCGAGCACCCGGCCGTCGGGGTGGTCGTACGCGTTTTCCGCCGCGGTCTGATTGGAGACATCAGAGCTCGGCACGCCGGTGCGGAAGACATCTTGCTGGTCCTCCGCCAGGGCGAATCGCTGGCCGATTAGCGCCGGATCCTCGCTGTAGACGACCTTGCCGTCGGCCGTCCACACCTTGATCCGGACAACGCGGTCGTTGAGAACCGCCGCGCGCACCCGCCGGTCGAAGCGTGCCAGGTCGTAGTGGTCGCCGCGGATGAGGCCATCGGTCAGCCGGGGCTGCATGGACTGGGCTTGAACGAGCGTCATGTCCTGCGCCTGGCGCAGCGCCTGCTGCTCGGCGATGTGTCGGAGGGCCAACCCGCCGACCAGCGCCAGCAGCAGCAGAGCGAGCAGACCGCCGATGACGAACTGGCTCAGGGCACCGACCATCGTCGGCACCCCGGCAGCGGCTCGGCGGGACGGAGCCTGCCGAAGGTGCGCTAAGCCGACCACAGCAACTCCGAGGGGTTAGGGGGCTATTGCGGCGACAGTGTCGCGGACACCTTGGGTTTTCCTTCGGCACCACGGCGGACGTGCGTACCGCCGTCCGTCACGCAACTCGTTCCTTGGCAACGGAGGGTTGACAGCACGCCGAGCTGGTCGAACCGGAAGCGGCGACCGGGACGGCGACGGCGACGGCGACGGGAAACGGGTCCGCCGAGAAGTGGAAGAGTAGGTGGGCCAAGCGCTGCAGCGAGGCGGTCTTGCCGTCGCCGACGAAGGGGTGGCGAGGCCGGCGGCGGTGCCGCGAACGAGAACCTGGATGAGTCCGTCAGCCCCTGCATGAGATGCTGGAACGCCACGGTTACCGGGTCGACGTCGATGACGAGGTGCCGAACGTGGTGAACGTTTTCGCGGCGGCGG
>JAVEDQ010000097.1 GCA_030840885.1 Frankiaceae bacterium | reverse complement strand
GGAGAACCTGTGGATCTGCCCGACGATCTCGTCGCCCTGCTACGACGGCCGAGCCCCTGCTACATCACCACGCTGATGCCGGACGGGTCGCCGCAGATGACGCAGACCTGGGTCGACACCGACGGCGCGAACGTGCTGATCAATACCGTGCAGGGTTTCCAGAAGGACAAGAACGTCCAGCGCGATGCCCGAGTGGCGCTCAACGTCAGCGACCCCGACCAGCCCGTGCGGTACTACGAGGTCCGTGGCCGTGTCACGGCGACGACCACCGAGGGCGGCGCCGATCACATCGAGGCGTTGGCGCAGCGCTACCTCGGCGGGCCCTACCCCTGGTTCGGTGGGCGCGAGCAGACGCGCATCATCCTGACCATCACGCCGGACAAGATCGGCGGCGTGCACTGATCACCTGATATCAGTCGATCCAGCCGCGACGCAGGCCCTGAACGGCTGCCGCGGTGCGATCGGAGGTGCCGAGCTTGCCGGCCACGTGCTCGAGGTGCGTCTTCACCGTGCTGCTGTGGACCGAGAGGCGCGTAGCGATCTGTGCGTTCGAGGCGCCCGAGGCGACCAGCCCGAGGATCTCCCGCTCGCGCCGGGTCAGCGGGTTGGTCACCAGCTCGACGGCGGCCACGCCCCCGTTGAGGTCGACCGCACCGGCAGCGGCCCCGACCTTGGCCGGCAGACCCGGGTTGGCCACCACAGCGGCCCCACCCAGCACGATGGGAACGTCGGGCAACGCGGTGCGCAGAGCTCCCACACCGCTGCGGAGCGCTGCAGCGGATGCCGCACTGTGCAGCGTGAGACCGATGGCCTGCGGCTTGACGGGCAGTGCGGCGCAGTAGGAGGCCAGCACCTCATAGGGCAATGAATCCAGCAGGTGAACCGTCCATCCCCGGCCGGTCAGCACCTGGGCGAGCATCCGCACGCCCAAAAGGTGCGATTCCCGCGGAACGGCACCGAGGACGATCACGCCACGGCCGCCCGCACCGTTGGCGTCTGCCGTCCACGGCGTCTGTCGGCGCCCCAGCAGCATCACCAGATCGACCGCAGCCCGGCTCGCCAGGTGCTCGTCCACCAGGCGCATGCCACCCATCGCGGGATCCAGGAGCAGCGCGGCGAAGAAGGGCAGCACGACCTCGTCGTACAACTCCGACAGCGGCATCCCGCCGGAGAGCAGCAGCAACGCCGCGGATTCCGCGGCGCCGGCGTCCCCGGCCCGCAACGCGTCCACCAGGAAGCTAACCTGCGCTGACCGAGCGGTCATCAGGGTCACATCTCCTGCCGGATTCCGCACCGGCAATCGCCGGCACCTCGACAGACTTACCCGTCGATCCGGTTTCTACGGCGAGGTCGACAACCCGAACAAATCGGAGAAACTGCTGCTCAGTCAGCTCTCGATGGCTGTGGCGGGCCGGGAGAGCGGCTCGCCGCTGACGTGCTCGAGACCGCGCTCCGGAATCGGAGCCCGACCCGACTCCCGACGGGTCGCCGTCCCACTGTCGGCGTGCCCGGCGCTGTCGGCGAGCTGACGCAGACCGTTCATCAGACCGCCAACGAGGTCGCCGACCCCGAAGGACGAGGTCATCGCCAGCACGGCAAGGCCGACCGCGGAGTCCGACAGCCGCCGCTTGGCCGCCGCGGTGGTCATGACCTCGAGGCGCCGCTCCTCCGGACCGAGCAGGATGAGTACGCCCGCGTCGTGCGGCTCGTCGATCAGGTTCGTCAGCAGGCGCTCGGCCTCGATGCGCGGCTCCATGGAGAACGGACCGATGCGCACGAAGAAGCGCATGCCGGTCTCCTGCTCGGCCTGCTTCCGCGCGCGTTCGACCCGCTCGCGCTGCTCGGGCCGGAGCCCGTCACCACCGGCCACTGACGCCTCCTGAACCCGGCAGGGCGGCGCGACGGTGCGTGTCCTGCGCCTCGACCGACCCCTGCTCCGTCGTCCCGAACCAGGCCGGGTCGTGCTCCCACTTCTGCCCTGGGCGGTAGCGGTCGGACTTGCGACCGGACCGTCCCGCCAGCAGGAAGGCGATGAGGAAGCCCACGGCCGGGATGCCGACGTAGAGCGCCAGCATCATCGCCGGGCTCTGCGGGTCCGGGCTGTGCGCGTCGCCGATGTCGGCCCCTGCGGCCGAGGCGGCACCCGCGCCGAGAAGCAGCAGCGCGGGCAGCAGGGCGAAGACCGCCAGGACGCGACGGGCTGCGGACCCGGCGCCGGAACGAAGACGTGCGCCTGAGGCGCGGCGAGGTGACCGGGAGGCAGCCATGGCCGAGAGATTAGCCGACGGCAGGGCGGCTGCGGCCGGTGCCGGCGCGCCGTCCCCCGAGCGGCACACCGGCACCTCCAGGGACAATTCGCGCTCCGACGGCCTCATCCCTGCCGGAGTCCGTGCGGAGCTGCTCACCGGGCCGCGTCCGCGGCTCATCGACCGACCTCTTTCGCCAGCAGTTGCGCGAGGCGCTCGACCCGTGGATCAGCCTGCAGCTGCTCGAGCGACACCGGCCGCCCCTCGGCGTCGGCGATGGGCAGCCGCCAGTTCGGGTACTCGTCGACGGTCCCGGGCAGGTTCGGCTGCCGGACGTCGCCGACGGCGTCGCCAGGGGCCGCCAGGACGAAGCGCGCGGGGCTACGGCCGAGCATCCCGTGCAGGGCGAGGCTGACCTGCTCGACGTCGAGCTCGGCGTCGTCGTTGGCGTTGTTGCCGGCCGGCAGCAGTCCCTCGCGTCGGGCGGAGGCGAGCAACGCGGTCTTCTCGGCCGCGGCGTTCGCCTGCTCCTGTTCGAACGGGACGGTGAGCAACCCCAGCTCCGAGCGGACCCGCACCTGCTCGTCCTGCCACCAGCCGGCGACGGTCGGCAGGTCGTGGGTCGTCACGCTGGCCATCGTCAGCTCGCGCCATTCGCCGGGCGGCAGCGGCGTCTCGTCGTCGGGGTCCTTCTCGAACCAGAGCACCGACGACCCGAGCACCCCTGCCTCGGCGAGGTCGGCCCGCACGTGGTCGGGCACCGTGCCCAGGTCCTCGCCGACGACGACGGCGTCGGCCCGCGCGGCCTCGAGGGCGAGGATGCCGAGCATGGCCGCGGCGTCGTAGGTGATGTAGGTGCCGTCGGCCGCCGAGAGGCCCTCGGGGACCCACCAAAGCCGGAACAGCCCGAGCACGTGGTCGACGCGCAGGCCGCCACCCTTCTCGAGCACCGCGGAGATCATGTCCCGCAGCGGGGCGTAGCCGGTCTCGGCGAGGCGGTCGGGCCGCCAGGGCGGCAGCCGCCAGTCCTGGCCCTGCTGGTTGAACGCGTCCGGCGGTGCACCGACGGTGAAGCCGACCGCGAGGTCTGCCTGTAGCGCCCAGGCGTCGGGGCCGCCGGGGTCCACCCCGACGGCGAGGTCGTGCACGATGCCGACCGGCATGCCGGCGTCGGTGGCGGCCTGCTGGGCGGCGGCGAGCTGCTCGGTGCAGCAACGCTGCAGCCACGCGTGGAAGGCGATCCGGTCGGCGAGCTCGTCCCGTGCCTCGTCGACCGCGGGACTGCGCGGGTCGCGCAGCTTCTCGGGCCACTCGTGCCAGTCGGGGCCGTGCCGCTCGGCCAGGGCGCACCAGGTGGCGAAGTCGGTGAGGCCCCGGCTCTGCTCGGCATCGGGGCGCTCGACCTGCACCTCGAACAACAGCTCGAGGGCCTGCCGCTTCGCTTCCCAAATGGCGTCACGGTCGATGCGGGTGTCGGCGTCCCCGCCGGCCTCGAAGCCGGCCGCGAGCGCGTCGATCTGTCGGCGGACGTCGTCGGCGGCCTCGCCGTACTCACCGAGGAGCTCGGGGCGCAGGTAGAGCGGGGAGCTGAAGCGGCGCGAGGCCGGGTAGTACGGCGAGTCCTGGACCGGGCCGCCCGGGGCGAAGGCGTGCAGCGGGTTGACCAGCAGCACGCCTGCTTGCTGCTCGGCGCCGCTCCAGCGGGCGAGTTCGGCGAGGTCGGCGTAGTCGCCGATCCCCCACGAGCCGGCCGACCGGACGGCGTAGAGCTGCACCATCCAGCCCCACAGCCGCTGCTTGTCGCTCGAACGCGGCACGGCGGAGGGAACGACGGCGACGACGGCCGTCCCCGCTTCGAGGCCGGCGGTGACCCGAAGCCGGTGGTAGCCGAGTGGCAGATCCGCCAGGAGCACGACCGAGAAGAGCTTCCGACGGTGTCCGTCGACGGCAACCGTCTCCACACCCTCGACAACCGGACCGAGTGGCTGCGCTTGACCTGATTCGAGGATCAACTCGACCGACGGGTCCTCGCCCTCGGGGACGGAAAGCTCGACGCTCGTACCCCGGTCGGCGACGACGATCACCGTTGGCGGCACCAACCGGCCGTGCTGATGCGCCTCGGCGTCGGCGACCGCACGGTCCGGGTCGTCGACGTCGACGCCGAGACCCGTCAGCACCCGGCGGACGGTGTCCTCCGGCACCGAGACCGGGCGGCGGCGCCAGTCCTCGTATTCGGTGGCGACGCCGAACGCTTCGGCGAGTGACTGCAGACCCGGATCCATGCCAGCCGCCTACCCCCATCCGTCGACGATCACCGGGGTAAGCGGATCACCAAGTCCCCGGGTCCCCGAATCACCAGGTCAGCGGGCGCGGGCCGTCGGCAGCAGACCGGGCGTCGGCCGGGCCTCGGCGAACTCGAGCCGGTGCAGCAGCAGGCTCGCCAACGCGAGCACCTCCAGAGCGCGGTCGGGCCCGAAGCGGACCCCAGGTTCGGTGGGCAGGCTGCGGACCGCCTCGACCAACCCGACGGCCAGGGCCTGAACGGCCTGCTGCGCCGGGCTGTCAGGCGGTCCCACCCGGACCGCGCCCACCATGAGGGTCTCGGTGACGACAACGCGGCCGTCGCGGAGATCGACGGCGCGCGTCGCGCCACCGAGCAGCGTGAGCCGGCGAAGGACGACGTCGCGGGCGGCGACAGCGGCCGCGACCAGCGCGCCTGCGCGCCACGCCTCGGCGCAGCCCGACTGGATGGCGGGGTGCAGCGCGGCGAGCGGGAAGGCGGTGCGCGGCTCCACGCCGCCGCCGGGCAGCAGGTGGGCGAGGTCCCGCGCGAAGGCTTCGAGCCGCGCGGCGCCGGCGTCGGTCACCGTCGGCGTCTCGGGCGCGAACTCCCCCGACGCGAAGGTGAAGTCCGGCGGCAGATTGCGGTGCCGGCCGTCCGGCTGGCTCCGCAGATGCATCAGCACACGATTGGCGCGGACGCGGAACCGCTCGGCGGTGTCCTCGTGGCGGTAGGGACCCCACGAGCGGAGATCGTCGATCAGCTGCCGCACCTCGATGCGCATCCGCCCCGGAGGCCAGGCGGTACCGCTGAAGATCTGTTCGGACGTCGTTCCCGCCATGGCGGGGACGGTACGACCGCGCTGGTTCGCGGGCCGTGGCGGCGCGCCGATGAACATGGGCGCACACCCGCAGCGGGCTCAGGCGGAGGCGGCCTGCGGCATGTGCCCGTCGAGGTAGGTCGACCAGCGCGGGTCGACGCGCCGCGTCCCGAGCACGCGCCACGCCGTACCGCTGGGCGCCCGCGGCAGTGAGCGCAGCCGCCATCCCATGTCGGCGACACTGCGGTCGGCCTTCGTGTGGTTGCAGCGGGCGCAGGCGGCGACGACGTTGTCCCAGGCGTGCGGACCGCCGCGGCTGCGCGGGATGACGTGGTCGAGCGAGGTGGCAGGAGCGCCGCAGTAGGCACATCGGTGCCCGTCGCGGGCGAGCACCCCCTTCCGGGTCAGGGGGACGTCGGCCCGGTACGGCACGCGCACGAAGCGGGAGAGCCGGACGACGGCCGGGATCTCCACGCGCCGCGTCGGTGAGCGCAGGGCCCCCTCGCCGCCTTCGACGACGACGGCCTTCGCGGTGAGCACGAGCACGATGGCCCGGCGCTGGCTCACGACGCACAGGGGCTCGTACGTGGCGTTGAGAACCAGCGCGTCGCCGGTCCCGCCCGTCTTCACCGCCATGTCCGCCAGCCCTCCGCACCGTCGGAGTTCGGCCGACCGGCGCCGAGCTGCAGGCGCCGAGTCTGGCCGTTGGGAGAACTCTCTCATACCGACGGCCTCCCGGTGAGTCGGTATCCGGTCATCACCGCAGCGCACGCGGCGGACGCCGCGCGGATGTCGCCCCCTCCACCGGGGCCGGATGGGAGAAGGTGGTGCCATGCAGTACCCGGACGCCCCACGCCTTCCCGTCGTCGACGACCTGCACGGCCACCAGGTGGCCGATCCCTACCGCTGGCTCGAGGACGCATCGTCGGCCGAGACCGCGGCGTGGTCGGAAGCGCAGGACTCCCTGGTCCGCCCGTTCCTCGACGGGTTGCCCGGCCGCGACGAGCTTGCCGCGACGCTGCACCGACTGCTCGGAGCCGGTGCCGTCGGCGCACCTGTGCACCGCGGTGACCGTGCCTTCTTCTCGCGTCGGACCGGAGGCCAGCAGCACGCGGTGCTGACGGTGCGCATCGATGGCCAGGATCGAGCGCTGCTCGACCCGGCGGCGCTCGACCCCACCGGGCTCACGACGTTGGACGCCTGGTCGCCCTCCCGCGATGGCCGGTTGCTGGCGTACCAGCTCTCCAGTGGCGGCGACGAGGAATCGGTGCTTCACGTGCTCGACGTCGAGACCGGCGAAGCGGTCGGGGCGCCGCTGGACCGAACCCGGTACTCGTCGGTGGCGTGGCTGCCCGACGGCACCGGCTTCTACTACGTGCGGCGCGAGTCGCTCGACAGTCCCTTCGACCGGCGGGTGCTGCTCCACCGCTTCGGCCGATACCGGCAATCCGCGGACCGGAGCAACGTCGGCTCCGACACCTACGTCTTCGGCGAAGGCCGGGATCCCCGGACGTACTACGGCGTCTCGCTGTCGAAGGACGGCCGGTGGCTCGTCGTCACCGCCAGCGTCGGCACCGAACCGCGTGACGACGTCTGGATCGCCGACCTCGCCGCCGGACCCGCCACCGAGACGCTGACCGTCGTGCAGGAGGGCGTTGACGCCCGCTGCTCCGCCGGGGTCGCGTTCGACGGCCGGCTCTACGTCTGGACCGACCGTGATGCACCCCGCGGACGGTTGTGCGTCGCCGACCCGACCGCTCCGACCGCCTGGACCGACCTCGTCGCCGAGGACCCCGACGCCGTGCTGGTCGACTTCGCGGTCACCGACGACGCCGTCGTCGTCTGCCGCTCGCGGCACGCGCTCTCCGAGCTCGAGGTGCTCGACCGCACCACCGGCGCGCCCAGAGCCACGATCGACCTACCCGGCCCGGGCACCGTGACCGCGGTCATCGGCCGGCCGGACGGCGGCTCGCAGGTCTGGATCGGCTGGACCGACTGGACGACCCCGCCCGGCGTGCTCGTCTGCGACGTCGCTGGTGTCGCTGATGTCGCTGCGTCGACGCCGCGGACGGAGACATGGCAGTCGGCTCCCGGCGGAGCGCCGGAGCTCGCGGTCGCGTCCCGGCAGGAGATCTACCGCTCGTCCGACGGCACCGAGGTCCGCCTGAGCGTGCTGGCGCCGGTGGACAAGGCCGGGACGGGTGAACCGGACCGGCCGCGCCCAACCGTCCTCTACGGCTACGGCGGCTTCGGGATCGCGATGGACCCGGGCTACACCACCTCCGCGCTGGCCTGGGTCGCCGCGGGTGGCGTGTGGGCGGTCGCGAACCTTCGCGGCG
>JAVEDQ010000579.1 GCA_030840885.1 Frankiaceae bacterium | reverse complement strand
ACCGACCGGCTGTGGCAGGCCCTGGTGGTCGACGTCGACGTCGCCGGGCCGGGCGCCGCGGCCGCCGCGGGCGCCACGGGCGCCGCGGGCTCCACGGGCGCCGCGGGCTCCACGGGGCAACCGGACTCGGTACACCTGGCGGCCTGGCCGCTGCCCGACGGGCAGCTCGTCGACGACACGCTCGGCCGCCAGGTGTCGCTGGTGCGACGTTTGGTCGAGCTCGGTCGTGCGTCGCGGGCGTCGGCGAAGGTGAGGACGCGTCAGCCCCTGGCCCGGGCGCTGGTCAGCGCCGTCGGCTTCAGCGACCTGTCCGACGAGATGCGCCGCGAGGTCGCCGACGAACTGAACGTGGGCACCGTCGACGCGCTCGTCGGCGAGCTCGTCGACGTGTCGGTCAAGGCGAACTTCCGGGCGCTGGGCAAGCGGTTCGGCAAGCAGACCCCCGTGGTCGCGAAGGCCATCGCCGCCGCCGGCCCGCCGGTCGACGGTCGGCTCACGGTCGTCATCGACGGCGAGGACATCGAGCTGTCCGGCGACGAGCTGATCGTCACCGAGACCCCCCGGGCAGGCTGGACGGTCGCCAACGAGGGTGGGGTGTCCATCGCCCTGGACCTCGAGCTGACTCCGGAGCTCCGCCGGGCCGGGCTGGCGCGTGAGGTGGTCCGCGTGCTCCAGGACGCCCGCAAGCGCGCCGGGCTCGACATCAGCGACCGCATCGAGCTGTGGTGGGCGGCTCCGCAGGCGCACGACCTTGCTCAGGCCCTCCGCGAGTCGTCGACGGCCGTGGCCGAAGAGGTGCTCGCCACCACCTTCGCCGAGGGGCCGCCGTCGGTGGACATCGCGGACCAGTCGGCTGACGAACTCGGCCTGACCTACTGGTTGCGGGTCGCCGGCGGCTGATCTGGACGCTGATCCGGGTGTTGATCCGGGCGCTGATCCGAGAGGCGGGCGGGCGCCCGACGGTTCGGCCGAACGGGTGCTCGCCGGTTGAGCTGACCGGCCGACTTCAGTACGACCTCCGGCGGAACCGAGAAGACCTCAGCGGGTCCGACGACGCGGAGGAGGCGACGCCCGGTGGCAACCACGTCCTCGGCGGCACCGTCAGTGATCGACGCCCTCGGGATGTCGGCCTTCGCGACTCCAGCCATGTGCAGTCAGGTGCGGCCGGCCATCGTGCTGCCCGAGCGGGAGACGCGGGCCCTGCTGCAGGCCGCCGCCCGGTTGGACGTCTCGTCCGGCGGCTGCTTCTCGGCCGGCCCGGCAGGTATCCAGCTGTTCGCGGCAGGCCCCGTCGCCGCCGGACAGACCCGGGTGCACCTGGGCTCGGTGGACTGGAGCTACGACACCCCCACGCGGCACTACGCGACGATCTACCGCTCCATGCTGACCGCAGCCGGCGTGGAGGCCGGCGAGACCACGGCGTCGGTGCTGGCCCGGGTTCTGGCCCTCACCGGCGTGCCGATGGACAGCAGCCGCATCGACCTGCCCTCGCCGCCGAGGCGCGACCCGTTCCGCTCCTGGAGTCGCTGACCCGTCAGCTGATCTCGGTCTGCGGTTCGATCAGGAACAGCGGGATCAAGCGGTCGGTCTTGGTCTGGTACTCCGCGTAATTGGGGAAGGCCTCGACCGCGCGGTCCCACCACTCCGCGCGCTCCTGACCGTCGATCTCCCTCGCCTGGGCGTCCCACTTACGCGGGCCGTCCTGGATCTCGACGTGCGGGTTCGAGAGCAGGTTGGCGTACCAGGACGGGTGCTCGGGCGCTCCACCCTTGCTCGCGACCGCGAGGTACTTGCCGTCGTGCTCCACCCGCATCACGGGCGTCTTCCGCAGCTTGCCGCTGCTCGCGCCGACGTTGGTCAGGATGACCACCGGCAACCCGGTGTCCATCAGGGTGGTCCCTTCGGTGCCGCCGGAGCGCTCGTAGAGCTCCACCTGGTCGCGGACCCACTTCGCGGAGCTGGGGACGTATTCGCCTTCGAGTGGCATGGGGACCTCCGGGGGAGCTCGGATCGGCGCGCGCGAGGCGCGGGACCTACGGCTTGCAGTTCGAGCAGGCGAAGTATCCCTGCCGGATGGCTGCCACCCGGGAGAGACTGTCCTGCTCCTGCCCCTGCACCACCGGGCATTCGGCGCGGTGGTAGTCACTGCGTCCGCTGACCGTCACGACGGTCTTGGCACGGCCCGTGGAAGCCGGTACGGCAGCCGCTGGCTGGGGGGCGCTGGCGGATGCCGGGGCGCTGGCGGGTGCCGACGGCGGCGGGACGGTCTCGACTGGCTGGCTCAGTGTCGACTGGCTCAGTGTCGGCTGGACCTGGTTCGGCTGGTCGTGCGCCGGCTGGACCTGGTTCGGCTGGTCGGAAGTCGAAGCGGGCGGCTGCTCGACCTGGAGAGGTTGAGCCGGCTGGACCGGCAGCTCCTCGGTCTGCTGGGAGGTCGAGACCGCGGCGTCGTGCCGGACCGGCTCGCTCTGCTGATTCGGAGCTGGGTACTCCGCCGGAGATCCGGCCGACCCGGACTCGGCGTAGCCCGTCTGGTCCGAAGCGGACTGCTCCGGGTGATGGTCCGCGGGGCCCTGTGGGGCTCCCTGGCCGTTGGTCGCCGTGGCACCCATCCCCGCGCCGACTGCACCGGCAGCGCCAGCGGCGCCGGTGGCGGCGACACCGTTGGACGACCCGTTCTGACCGTAGGACGACGAGTCGTCGTCGTGGGCCTCGTGAGCGTCGTGGTCGTCGGTCGGGCTCTGCGCCACCTGCCCGGGCTCGTTCGACCCTGCCGGTGCCCCACCGGCACCGAGGTGGCTGTCAGGTGCGCACACGGCGCATGGCGTGAACCCGAGTTCCTTGGCCTCGGCGATCTCGATCGCCTCGAGCTCCGGGTCCCCCACGACGACACTGCAGTGTTCGAGGTGGTAGCGCGGGTGGCCGGACACCACGTGGACGTCCTGGCCACTGGCCTCGGCCGCTGATGCGACCTCCGCCGCGACCTGCTCGACATCCGGCTCGCCGGCGAACGGATCCTCGTTGCGGTCCTGATCGGCGTCGTGCTGGTCGCCCTGGTCGCCCTGGTCGTGCTGGTCGCCCTGGTCGTGCTGGTCGCCCTCGTCGTGCTGGTCGCCCTTCTCGTGCGCGGCGACAGCTGCCCCGCCCGCGGCAGCACCTGCAGCGCCTGCGGCGGCGGCAGCGCCCTTACCGCCGTGCCCATCCGACTCGGAGCCGCCGTCCTGCTGGGCCTGGCCGGTCTGCTGCTGCGGCGCGGTCTCGGCGTCGTCCCCCTGCGGCTGCGAGGCGCTGCCGTCCTTCGAGGAGTCACCACTCGCCTGCTCATCGCTTCCCTGGCCACCGTCGGCCGCCTCCGGGCGGCGCCGCCGGGGCTTGCCCTCGCCCTCGCCCTGGGGGCGACGGCGACGAGGGCCGTCGCCACCGGGCCGCCGGTCACCCTGGCGCGGAGCCCGCTGCGGCGGCTGCGGCTGCAGGATGCCGAACAGCAGGAACAGTCCGGAGACCACGCTCAGACCGATGGCGGCATAGATGAAGGTGAGATTGTTGGCGACGAAGCCCGCCACGAGCAAGACGCCAGCGATCACCACCAATGCGCCGCTGATCACGATCACGAGCTGCCACCTTGTCGTCGAACCGGGTTCAAGTCTCCTCGAGCGTTCGCGATGCTACGACATCGGTGGTCACGCGCCGTCACGCGGGGGCTCGTGGCCTAGCTCATCCCCCGCCGCCCGGCCGCTGACCCCTCCCGCGGGGTAATCGGCTGTTCCGGGCCCAACGGCGAAGCCGGCGTAAGCCCCGACGTGCTCTTGCCCGACCTGTGTCGGCGCCTCACCGACCGCGCCCAGCTGCTCAGGGGTCGGGTGCTGCGGCGCCGATGGACTCGTCGCGGCGGAGCCGCCGCTGCTCGCGCCTTCCGGTGTCGGATCGGCTCCGGCGTCGGCCGGCAGCGCGGGGGCGGGCCGGTTCTCGACCTGTGCGGAGCCGGACCCGTCGAGCTCACGCAGCTGCAGCTCGAGGTAGGCCCGCAGCCTCGTGCGGTACTCCCGCTCGAAGGCCCGCAGCTGCTCGACGTCGTCCTGGGCCGAGCTCCGCTCGCCTTCGAGCTGCGCTCGCTCGCGCGCGGCGGCCTCCTGCGCCTCGGCGCGCAGCCGATCGACTTCGGCCTGCGCCTCGCGACGCATCTGCTCGGCCTGCGTCTCGGCGTCGTGCAGCGCCTCGTCGGCGGCGCGCTGTGCGAGGACGAGTGTGCGGGCCACCCGCTGCTCGAGATCTCCCTGGTCGTCAGCCCTGCGGTCGTCCGCCCTACGGTCATCGTCCTTGCTGAGCGACATGGCCGACGCCTGCGCCTCACCAGCTGTCGTCCCGGCCGAAGCGTCCTGCGTGCCCTCCGCAACTGCCTCGGAGGCCCCGGCGGCGCCGCCGGAGCCGTCGGAACCGAGTTGGTTCCGCAGCGCGTCGATCTCGCGGTGGAGCCTGAGGAGCTCGGTCTCCACCTCGTCGAGGAAGGCGTCCACCTCGGTCTCGTCGTACCCGCGACGGAAACGGGTGGGACCGAAGACCTTGCTGTGGACGTCCTGCGGGGTGAGCGGCATCGACCTCTCCTGCTGTACGGCGAGCGGATACCCGAGTCTGCCGCGAATCGTCTACCGAAGGCCACTCGACCGGCCGCACGAGGCGGAGCAGTCGACGTCCCGACCGGTGAGGTCAGGGAGGTCAGAGGCGGCCGGCGTAGCTGATCGCGACCTGGGTGAGGATGAACAGCAGCAGGAAGCTGAGGTCGATCGCGATGCCGCCCAGCCGCAACGGTGGGATGAACCGCCGGAGGAACCGCATGGGCGGATCCGTGATCGTGAAGACGACCTCGAACAGCACGAGCAGCACTCCGGTGGGACGGAAGCCGCGGCTGAACGCCATGACGAGGTCGATGATGAAGCGCGCGAACAGCAGGATCAGAAAGATGTAGAGCAGCGCTACGAGGATGCCGCCGAGGGGAGAGATGATGCCTCCTAGCGGTCAGCTCAACTGATGATCACCGAGCGACCGCGACCGGCCACCGGCACCACGCCGCGGACCGGTACGACCGACCGCGACCGGTCAGGACTGGTTGTAGAAACCGCCCTCGGCGATCAGCCGCTTGTCCTCTGCGCTTACCCGCACGTTACTGGGCGAGAGCAGGAAGACCTTGTTCGTTACCTTCTCGATGCTTCCGCGGAGGCCGAAGATCAGACCGGCCGCGAAGTCGACGAGCCGCTTGGCGTCACCGTCGGCCATCTCGGTCAGGTTCATGATCACCGGGATGCCGTCGCGGAACGCCTCACCGATCTGGCGTGCCTCGTTGTAGCTCGACGGCTGGAGCGTCGTGATCTTGTACGACGCCGCGGCAGGTTCGGCGGCTACCGCGTGCACCGGCTCGGGCATCCGGGCGAGGTTCGAGCGGCTGTCGACCCGCGGCTCGAACCGTCCCTCGGAGCGACGCGGAACCGTCTCGAGCTCACGCTCCTCGAGATCGACCCGCCGCACCGGACGCTCACGGACCGGCTCATCAGCCCGGTCGTAGTCGTCATCGATGTAGCCCTCGTCCTCCTCGGCCAGCCCGAGGTAGACCATCGCCTTGCGCCCAACGCCCATGGCGACGACTCTAAGCCCGCGAACCGAACAGAGCCGTACCGATTCGCAGGTGTGTCGCTCCTTCCACGACAGCCTGTTCGAGATCGCCCGACATTCCTGCGGACAACCCCCGCGCATCGGGGTGCGAGCGGCGCACCCCGTCGGCCAGGCCACGGAGGCGTCCGAACGCCCCGCGCGGGTCGGCTCCCAGCGGAACCACGGCCATCACGCCCAGCAGGCGCAGGCCCTCGGTGGCGGCGACGCCGTCGGCGAGCCCATCGAGCTGGTCGCCGCGGACGCCACCTCGTTCCGGGTCGTCGTCCAGGCTCACCTGCACGAAGACGTCCAGGGTGCGGCCGGCGTCGACGGCACCCCGGCCGAGCGGGGCGCACAACTCCGGCCGGTCGAGGCTGTGCACGACCGCACAGGCACTGCCGACCCCGCGGGCCTTGTTGCGCTGCAAGCGCCCCACGAAGTGCCAGCGCAGCCCGGCCACGCCCGCGAGCTCCGGCGCTTCCGTCTTCTGCGACAGCTCCTGCCAGCGGGCCTCGCCGAAGTCGGCGCAGCCGAGCGCGGCGAGTTCGGCGATCGCTCCGGGCGGATGCGTCTTGCTGACGGCCACCAGAGTCAGCTCTTCCGGCGAGCGACCCGCTGCGTGCGCGGCGGCGGCGAGGCGTTCTCGCACGACGGCCAGCCGCGCGGCGGCCGGCGACTGTGCTGACAGGGGCGACAGGGGCGACAGGGGCGACAGGGGCGACAGGGCCGGGCCGTTCTCCTCCGGACGCGTCACCGGAAGCCGGGCGAGCAGCGCAGCAGGCCGGCGCTGCGTCCCGTCGTGCCGTCCCGGCGGTAGCTGAAGTGGTCGGCGGACTCGATCGTGCAGATCGAGGACACCTCGACCTGCCGGACACCGGCGCTGCGCAGCTGCTCGGCGAGACCGGCCCGGATGTCGAGGCCAGCCGTACCCGCCCGGGTGGTGCTGGCTGCGGCAGGGGCCACGGCGGCCACCTCGGCCCGCATCGCCTCCGGGACCTCGTAGCACGCACCGCAAGCCGACGGGCCCAGGCGGGCCGTCAGCGCCTCGGGGGCATGACCGAGATCGACCAGTACCTCGAGCACGGCGGGTACGACGCCCAGCTGCAGGCCCTTACGGCCTGCGTGCGCCACGGCGGCCACCCCCGGCGCGTCGATCAGCACGGGTACGCAGTCGGCCACCAGCACCCCGAGGGTCAGCCCCGCGGTGGTGGTCACCAGGGCGTCGGTGTCGGGGATCGGCTGGTCGCTCGGCGAATCGACGACCGCGACGG
>JAVEDQ010000570.1 GCA_030840885.1 Frankiaceae bacterium | reverse complement strand
GCTGCACGGCGACCGAGGCCTGGTCGCCGGCCGCGGTGCCGTAGCTGCCGGACAGCGCGGGGGTGAGGGCTGACGCCGCCGGAGTGTTGATCGAGATGGCCGGGCCGGTCGCATCGACGCCGAAGGTCACCGGCGGGCTCGTGACGACGTGGCCGGCGCTGTCTTGCTGGTCGGCGACGACGGTGTAGGTGCCATCGGCCAGGGTGGCCGGGGTGAGCGACCAGATGCCGTCCGTTGCCGTGGCGCTAGCGGTTTGTACCGGCGTGCCGGTGGCAGCCGAGCCGGAGTAGATGCGGACCGCGATGTCGGAGGAGGCGGCGGCGCCGATGGCCGCCGCTCCGCTGATGGTGGGCGTGGCGCTGCCAACGGTGCTGCCTGCCGTCGGCGAGGTCACCGCGACCGTTGCGCTGGCCCTGTCGACCACGGCAGCGACCCTGACGCTCTCCTCGCCCCGCCAGTTCGCCAACGTCGGGGTGTCGCTGTAGTACCAGCTGCCGTCGGGTGCCGAGGGGTCCTGGCAGCTTCCCGTGGATCCGACGACGGTCGCCACGCAGGAGAAGGTCGCGGCGGGTGTCGTGGCGCTCGTCGAGTCGTAGCGGCCGATGGTGTAGGTGGAGAGGACGGCGGTGCCGCTGGCAGCCGACGTCACCGCCTGCGGGAAACTGACCGTGACGACGCGGCCCGCGACGCTCGTCGTGGGGGTGCCGCCCTTCGGGAGGACGGCGGCCACGGCCGAGGCGCCGTGCGTGCTGTCCGTGGCGGTCCAGTAGGCGAGGCCGACCCCGGTCATGGCCGTGAGACCGACCGCGACGCCGGAGAGGGTGACGACGGCACGACGGCTCCACCGGCCGTTCATCGCTGCACCGCGATCAGCACCGGGATGGTGAACGTCGTGCCCTGGCAGGCGGACGCGGCGGCCGGGCTCATGCTGACCGCGCTCGGCAGGCTGACGACTGTGGTCGCGCCGGCGGCGATCCCGGTGCGCAGGCCGGTGGCGTCCCGAAAGGTGACACCGGTCGGTGAGCAGCCGTTGTCGGCCGAGGGTGGGGTGGTCCCGGCGACGGAGACGAGGGTCACCGAGAATGCGTTCGGGTTCCTGACCTTGATCACCGCGTCGGCGCTGCGGCCCGGCAGCAACTGCTTGCTCGGGGCGGCGTCCCCGGCCGTGAGCGACTCGGTCGCCACCGTCATCGTCCTGGTGACGGCCGCACCCTGGCCGGAGCCGGTCGTGCTCCAGTAGGCGTAGGCGCCGCCGGTGCCGGTGATCGTCAGGGCCGCCGCGGCGGTGCTGACGACCAGGAGCCGCTGCGTGAAAGTGAACATCGCTCAGTTCCCTCCGGCGGTGCCGGCGTAGCCCAGCGAGATCGAGACGTTCTTGCAGCTGTCCTGGTTGCGCGGCAGGTCGAGCATCTGGAGCTGTGGCCAGGTCGCGACGGGCTGTCCCAGGGCGGTGAGCGTGCTGGCGCGCAAGGCAGGAACGGTGAGGGGGTAGGGCCCCCGGTACTGCGTCACCACGAAGTTGGAGGCATCGCATGCGGCGCCGGCGCTCGTGCCTTTCACGGTGACCGACAGGTTGGTCACCGGCAGCGGCTTGTTGTTCAGGTTGCTGATCGACAAGTCGATCGGCGAGGCCGTGTCGCCCGGGGCGAGCGGCTGGCTCAGGCCACCGGTGATGGTGAACGGCCTGGCGTTCAGCTTGCTGTCCACGATGAGTTGCAGCTGGGCGTAGGCGTAGTAGGCCTCGCCCGTGGCGCTCCGGTAGGTCCCCACGAGGGTCAGCGGGTAGCTGCCGTCCGGGCTGGTGATCGAGGGCGTGATCTGCAGGGCGGACGTCGATGTGCCGGACGTCGCGGCTGCGGTCGACGGCGAGAAGGTTGCGTTGACGCCGCTCGGCAGCGAGAGGGGGCTCAGGGTGACCGCGCCGGCGAAGGGTGCGGTGCGGCTGACCGAGACCGTCGAGACGACGGTGGAGCCGGGGGCGACGCTCAGCGAGCTGGGCGCGGCGGCCACGGTGAAGGTGCCATTGAGGGGCACCGTCACGGCGAGGGAGAGGGCGACCGACGACTGGATACTGCTGCTGCCGCCGGTGACGGTCAGCGCAGACGTGCCGGAGCGGGTGGTCTTCGTCGTCGTCACGGTCAACGTCGACGTGGCCGCCCCGACCGTCGAGGACAGGGTGAGCGACGGAGGCGAGAAGCTCGCGGTCGCGCCGCTCGGCAGCCCGCTCACCGTCAAGGGCACGGAGCCGGTGAACCCGTTGGTGCCCGTGGCGGTCACGGTGTACTTCGCCGACTGGCCCTGCTGCACCGACTGGCTCGCCGGATTGGCGCCGAGCGTCAGCGTCGGCTTCGGCGTCGACGCGGCGTAGACAGCGGTCACGGCGGAGGCGAGGACGCCGAGGACGGCAACGAGTACCAGGACGAACCGCGGTGTGCGTCTCGTTCGGGACATCTGAGGCCTCCTCGACGGGTTGAAGCGAGCACTGCAGGAACAGCCGGTGGGGGGGGGCGG
>JAVEDQ010000498.1 GCA_030840885.1 Frankiaceae bacterium | reverse complement strand
GCCGGCATCAGGCCGGCTTCCTCGACGAGACCGAGGAAAGCGCCGGGGTAGAGCAGCCCACGGGTCGGGTGGTCCCACCGCACGAGCGCTTCGACGCCGTGGACGTCCCCGGTGGCCAGTTCGAACTTCGGCTGGTAGTGCAGGAGGAGTTGTTCGTCGGTGGACACCGCCGCGCGGAGGTCCTGGATGAGGCTGAGCCGCTCGTCGAAGTCGCGGTCGTCGGCCTCGGCGTAGATGTCGTGCCCGGAGCGGCTTCGCTTGGCCTTGTACATCGCGATGTCGGCCCGACGCAGCAGTTGGCTGATATCGCCGCCGTGGTCCGGGGCCAGGGCGATGCCCACACTCGCCGTCGCCGAGAGGGTGATCTCCCCCAGGGCGAACGGCGCCGCCAGAGCGGAACGGATCTTCGCTGCCACGACCTCAGCCTGGGCGCGCCCGGCTCGGCTCAACAGCAGCGCGAACTCGTCGCCCCCGAGCCGGGCGAGCACGTCGGAGTCGCGGAGCTGCGCTGCCAGGCGACCGCCGACGTCGACGAGCAACTGGTCCCCCACGTGGTGACCGAGGGTGTCGTTGACCTCCTTGAACTTATCGAGGTCCAGCAGGAGCATCGCTGCGGTCGGGAACCGGCTCAGCTCGGTTTCGACGTGCCTGGAGAACGCGCGACGGTTGGGCAGGCCGGTCAGATCGTCCGTCGTCGCCTGCCGTCGGAGGTCGAACAGGCGGCGTTGCTGCCGGAAGGCGAAGTGGGTCCGCACCGCGGTCAGAATGATCGCGACCGCCGCCAACACGGTCGCCGCGATCGGGATCCGGGTGCGGGTGCCGAGGAGCAGGATGGCGAGCCCGGTGGCCGTGGCCAGCGCCGGGACGACGAGAGCGCCGGACCGGTGGTGCAGGTTCGTCCCCCTGGCCTGGGTGGTGGCAGGCCTGGCCCACATGCTCATCAGGGCCAGACCGACCGCCCAGAACGCATCCAGGGGCGTCCCGATGACGTAGCTGCCGTGAGCGATCCACCAGTCGTAGACGACGTCCGTCCCCGCGAAAACCGCGAATCCGGCGATCAGCATCAGCCAGGGGAGGTACACGGCTCGCTGCAGCACGGCGATGGCCACCAGTACGACGACCAGGCCGAGATCGAAGACAGGAAAGGCCAGCGACACACCTGCCGAGAGCAGACCGCCGTGCACGTTCCGGAAGGCCGGCGCGAGCGCCAGCGCCACGCAGGCGGCGGCAGCGACTCCTCCCAGGAGCCCGTCGAGCCAGAGAGCGGCCTGCTCCGCGGGCCGCTCGCGACGGACGGCCAGGAGCACGGCGACCACCACCGCGGGGTAGAACGCCAGGTAGCCGACGCTGGCCGCAGAGGGGACCGGCAGCGTCCGATGCTGGGCTTCGGCGACGACGAGCAGGACGTTGCCGGAGGCGAACGCGGTGCACCCGGCCGCGAGCCACGCGACTTCCCGGCGCCGGCCTTCGGCATGCGGCAGGGACAGCCAGCAGACGACGGCGGGAAGGAACTGCGTCACGACGCAGAGGACACCGTCGACCCAGAGGTGGAAACCCGAACCGTCGATGGCGAGCGCGATGAGGTAGGCGGACAGCAACAGCCACATCAGGCCTTGGGCGACCTGAACAGGGCCGGCCTGCCAGGGAGCACGTCGCTGCCTCATGAGGTCCAACCGGTTGACTCCTGGGCGGTCGACCATGGGCGACAACACGGTCACAGTCCCATTGTCGGCAGACGAACGCGACCCCTGTACTCGCCATCCGGCTACGAACGGCTACCCGGACGGGTCAGGGCGTGCCGACGAGATCGAGCAGCACCTCTTCGGAACGCGCCACCGCAGCCGCGACGAGCCCCCGGAACAGCGGGTGGGCGCGGGTCGGACGCGACTTGAACTCCGGATGCGCCTGGGTGCCGACGTAGTACGGGTGCACCTCACGCGGCAGCTCGACCATCTCGACGAGCCGCCCGTCGGGCGAGGTCCCCGAGAACACGACACCTGCGGCGGCGAGCCGGTCGCGGTAGCTGTTGGCGACCTCGTAGCGGTGCCGGTGCCGTTCGTAGACGGTCGTCTCGCCGTAGGTCTCGGCCGCGACGCTGCCGGCGGTGAGCTTCGCCGGATAGCGACCCAGCCGCATCGTGCCGCCCATGTCCCGTTCGCCGGCGACGACGTCGAGCTGGTCGGCCATGGTCGAGACGACGGCGTGCGGCGTGTCCGGCCCGAACTCGAGGCTGTTCGCGTCGTCGAGATCGGCGAGGTTCCGCGCCGCCTCGATGACCATGCACTGCAGCCCGAGGCAGATGCCGAGCGTCGGGATCTTCCGCTCCCGGGCGTAGCGCAGCGCGCGCAGCTTGCCCTCGATGCCACGCACACCGAAGCCACCGGGGACGAGGACGCCGTCGACGCCGTCGAGGATGCGGCTGGTCTCCTCCGACGAGCTGCACTCGTCCGAGGCGATCCACCGCAGCTCGACCCGGGCGTCGTTCGCGACGCCCCCGGCCTTGAGCGCCTCGGTGACCGAGAGGTAGGCGTCGGGCAGGTCGACGTACTTGCCGACGACGCCGATGGTGACGCTCTTCGCCGGCTTGTGGACGCGGCGGAGCAGGACATCCCACTCCGACCAGTCGACGTCCCGGAACGGCAGGCCGAGCCGGCGCACCACGTAGGCGTCGAGCGCCTCCCGGTGCAGCACCTTCGGGATGTCGTAGATGCTGGGCGCATCCGGTGCATTCGCGACCGCTTCGGTGTCGACGTCGCAGGCCAGCGCGATCTTGCGCTTCATCCCGTCCGGGATGGGGCGGTCGCTGCGGCAGACCAGCGCGTCGGGCTGGATACCGACCTGCCGCAGCGCAGCGACGCTGTGCTGGGTCGGCTTGGTCTTCAGCTCGCCGCTCGGCGCCAGGTAGGGCACCAGGCTCACGTGGAGGAACAGGCAGTGCTCGCGGCCGACCTCGTGCCGGACCTGCCGCACGGCCTCGAGGAACGGCAGCGACTCGATGTCGCCGACGGTGCCGCCGACCTCGGTGATGACGACGTCGACGTCGTCGGTGGCGAGGGCGCGGATGCGCGACTTGATCTCGTCGGTGATGTGCGGGACGACCTGCACCGTCTCGCCGAGATAGCCGCCGCGACGCTCGCGGGCGATGACGTTGGAGTAGACCTGACCGGTCGTGACGTTCGAGCTGCCGGGCAGCTCCACGTCGAGGAAGCGCTCGTAGTGGCCGACGTCGAGGTCGGTCTCGGCGCCGTCCTCGGTGACGAAGACCTCGCCGTGCTGGAACGGGTTCATCGTTCCGGGATCGACGTTGAGGTACGGGTCGAGCTTCTGCATGATGACCCGCAGCCCGCGGGCCTTGAGCAGCATCCCGAGGCTGGACGCCGTCAGACCCTTACCGAGGCTGGAGGCGACTCCCCCCGTGACGAACACGTGCCGGGGAACATGGGCCGAGGGCATCGGCAGGCCTCCGTGGTGCTAGACGATCGCGCCGGGCGGTGAAGCCGGGCTGTCCACGGGAGTTCATGGTACGTCCGCCTTCTCGACTCGCGGACGCGGCACGCCGTCGCGTCGGACGACGACGCTTCAGGGGAGCACGCTGAACTGCCCGCCACGCAGCGGCCGGAGGACCGAGAAGTGTCGTCGGTCGAGAGTCACGATCGTCGTGGTGCTGTACCGGTCGGCGAGCACCACATTGGAGGCATCGGCCACCCCGATCTCCTGATCGCGGTACTTCGCGATCAGAGCCCGAGCCTGCTGGAGGTCCGCCGCGTCGAATTGAGCGAGCTCCCAAGCTCCGCCGATCAGTTCGTCCAGCACCACCAGCTCGGCGTCGACACCGTGCCGGGTGGCCAACAGATAGTCCAGCTCCGCGACCACGTAGGGCGAGACGACAAGCCGGTCTGTCGTCGCATCGAGGACCCCGCCGACGGCCACGTGGTCCGGCTCGGACGCATCGAAGTAGGCCAGCAGTGCGCTGGTGTCGACGACGACGTTCGTCACCGTTAGCGGTCGCCGAAGCCGCGCAGCAGCTGCTCGGCATCTCGGGCTGTCGGACGCCCGCCGGAGAACAAGGCGCCCTTCGGTCGGGGCCGTCGCTCAGCCAAGCCTTCCTGGATGGACTGTCGGATGACCTCTGCTTCAGACACTCCTCGTGCCACGGCCGCCCGCTTGATCGCCGCCTTGAGGTCCTGCGGCAGGTACAGCGTCGTCTTCTCCACCAACGTATGGTACGACGGGTGGCAGTGACGGAGCCAGACGGTGGCTCAGACCAGTCGGGGGGCTGATCGCGTCGAGACGGCCTCCGACGATGCCGGCGCGACCGCGGACGGGCTTCGATGGCGGGCCGCCGTCTCCACCGCCGCTGGGACCACAAGCAGCATCATCACCGCCGGGATCACCAC
>JAVEDQ010000480.1 GCA_030840885.1 Frankiaceae bacterium | reverse complement strand
GCTTCCCGAGCGCCTGCCGACGGTCCCCGGGCTGGCCTTCGCCGCTCGGTACAACGCCTCCAGCGAACTCGCCTCGGTCGGAGGCGACTTCTACGACGCCTTCGTGCTGCCGAACGGTTGGGTCCTGATCGCCATCGGTGACGTCCAGGGCCATTCGTTGCACGCCGCCACCACCATGGCCGAGCTGCGGTATTCGTTACGGGCCTACGCCATGGAGGGCCACCAGCCCGACGTCGTGCTGCAACGGCTGAACGACCTGCTCATGCGGGGCCATCCGGAGGAGACGGCCACGGCCTGCCTGCTCAGTGTCTCCCCGGACCTCTCCACGCTCACGTACGCCAACGCGGGACATCTGCCGCCGCTACTGATCAGTGGCGGTGAGGCGTCGTTTCTCGAGGGGACGGGCGTGCTCCTCGGCGTAGCGGAACATCCGCCCGCCGTCCAGTCGATCACCCTGCCGTCCGACGCGCTCATCGTCCTGGTGACCGACGGCCTGATCGAACGACGCGACGACGACCTCGACAGTGGGCTGCGGCGGCTGGCCGAGGCGGCTCTGGCAGGCGGGCAGGACCTCGAGCCCTTGTGCGATTCGTTGCTCGTCCGCCTCGCCGAGGGCACGGTGGACGACGACACCGCCCTACTGGTGATGCGACGCGTGCGGTGAGACGATCCATCGGAGCTCGTAAGCGTCGACGGTGAACGGTAGCGGCCAGCGACTGCAGGAGCTGGCGCATCGACAGATCGAGCTGATGATCGGCGGTCTGGGCCCACGAGCCGTCCAGCACTGAAGCCGCCACTACCGTGAGGTCGTGAGCACTCCGGCCGGCCAACGGCGTCTCGCGAACCCGTTCGCCGGGCTCCCCCGCGAGGTTCCGGTGCTTTCCGGGGTGGCTTTCGCCGTGGCTATCGGCTTCGGTGTGGTCGCCCCTGTCATACCTGTGTTCGCCCGCGAGTTCGGGGTCGGCCGGACGGCTGCCGCGGCCGTGGTCTCGGTTTTCGCGGCGATGCGGTTTGTCTCCGCCTTCGGAGCCGGGCGGATCGTCGACCGGCTCGGTGAGCGGCGCGTGCTGGCCTTCGGCATCGCGGTGGTCGCCGTCAGTTCGGCGCTGGCGGGGCTCGCCCAGTCCTACGACCAGCTGCTGGTGCTGCGCGGGGTCGGCGGCATCGGCTCGGCGATGTTCACCGTCAGCGCCTACAGCCTGCTGCTGCGCTCGGCTCCCAGTGATCAGCGGGGGCAGTCGACGGGGCTGTTCACCGGCGGTTTCCTCGTCGGCGGCATCGCCGGCCCTGCACTGGGCGGTCTGCTCTCCGAGGTCAGCATCCGGGCGCCGTTCTTCTTCTACGCCGCCACCTTGGCCGTGGCGGGCAGCATCGGGCTCTTCCTGCTGCCCAAGGCGGCCGGGGCCGCCGCGACGAAGGGTGGCGGATCGGCTGCCTCCCTCGGCTCGGCTGTTCGCTCACCGGCCTACCGGGCGGCGCTCTCCGCACAGTTCGCGGACAGCTGGTCGGTGCTGGGTGTCCGAGCCGCACTCGTCCCGTTGTTCGTCACCGACGCGTCGTTCAACGGCGGTCTCGGACTGAGCCGCTCGTGGGTCGGCATCGGCTTCGGCCTGGTCGCGGCGCTGAACGCAATCGTGCTGATCCCCGCCGGGCGCTTCGCCGACCGCGTCGGCCGACGACCCGTCCTCATGGCCGGGGCTGCCTCGTCGACGGTCGGGATGACGCTGCTGGCGCTCTCGTCGTCGCTCGGGCTCTACCTCGTGGCCCTGACCGTGCTGGGGCTCGGCTCGGGCCTGCTGCACGTCGCGCCGGGCGCCATCGTCGGGGACACCGTGACGTCGCTACCCGCGGCCGGCTCGGTCCCCGAGGAGCCCGTGCCTGCTCCCCCGCAGACCGCTGCTGACGAGCCGGCTCCCCCGAAGCCAGGTCGCGGCGGCACGGTGGTCGCCGCCTTCCAGATGACCGGAGATGCGGGGTCGGTGCTCGGCCCGCTCGTCGCCGGCCATCTGGCCGATGCGAACGGCTACGGCTGGGCCTTCGGCGTGACGGCCGGGGTTCTCGGCTTCGCGTTCGTCATGTCGTTGTTCGCGCCGGAGACGCGGCGGGCATCGGTTCGTGCTACCCGCTCCTGAGCCAGCAAGCTCGTTGATGAAGCTCTAGCGGTGCCCGTCCACCCGTCCTGCGCACGCTTAGGCAGCTGCCCTGCACAAGAGTTAGATGCAGTCAGCTCCGGATCGTCCCGTGCGGACGTTCGCGGAGTTGGGAGGGGGCGACGGCGTGCCCGACGGCAGCGTGTTTGATTCGGCTATGGACGCGGGGCTGGACGACGCGACATTGCTGCGCCGTGCGCAGTACGGCTACCTCGACGCCTTCGAGCTGCTTGTGCGCCGACACCGGTTGCGGGTGTTCCGCCTCGCGCTGCGCATGCTCGGAAACCGGTCCGACGCCGAAGACGTCGCCCAGCAGGCGTTCCTCGACGCCTGGAAGGGACTGCCCCGGTTCCGCGCCGAGAGCACCGTCACGACCTGGCTCTATCGCATCACCGTCAACCGCTGCCTGGAGCACCGCCGGCGATACCGCTCAACTGCCGAACTCGACGAGGGCCGACCCGACGCACATCCCGGCCCCGAGCAGGCCCTGGAAACCACCCAACGCCGACAAGCGTTGACCGCGGCAATATCGGCACTGCCGGATGACTTACGGGCCGCGCTGGTGTTGTCTCAGTTCGAGGGTCTCAGCTATGACGAGACCGCCGACGTGTTGGGCATCTCGACCAGCACCGTGCGGGGACGTATCTCCCGGGCGCGCCAGCAGCTCCTCGAGCAGCTGAAGGGGTGGGCATGACCGCGTTACCGGACGTCAAGGGCCGCCTGCCCTGCGGTGCGCTGTTCGCCGACCTGCTGGACCAGGTCGCGAACCAGCAAGCGGAGCCACAGCCAGGACATCAGCAGAGCTGCCCGCACTGCCGGGCTGCCCTGCTCGAACTCGACCGGCTCTGGGCTCCGGTCCGGCAGCTTGCAGCGGAACGGGTCACGGTTCCCGCCGGCCTCACCCGCAAGGTCATGGACCAGGCCTCTCGGCTGGCCAGTACCACCTGGCACGTCGTCCAACCGACCGCGCAAGGCGTCACCCGCGTCGCCAGCCGCGTCGTCGGCACCATCGCCCGCCTCGCCGCCGGTCAGGTACCCGGCGTCCACGCCGCGCTGGGCCGCAGCACCGCGCCGGCGGCAGCCGCCGCCACCGAGCGAGCGACCCAGGCCCACCAGCCGAAGACCACCGCCGTCGGGATCGCCGGCGGCACCACCGTCGTCGACCTCGCCATCGCCGTCGCCTACGGGACGTCCATCCCCGCCACCGCCGACCAGGTCCGCACCGCCGTCGCCCGCCAACTCCACGAGCTCGCCGGCCTCGACGATGTCGACATCGAAATCACCATCGACGACATCCTGCGCTGAGCCAGACAGGTCGCTCCGCTCCCACCGGCTGGCAGTAGAACGGTCAGCCGTCGGCACAAAACTTCGTCTCCCGCGTGACGAATCGCCCCGAGGCGCCTCTAACACACAGAGAAGCTCACAGAAGAGGGACGAACGGGCGTCAGCAACGTCGCCGAATTGCCGACGCTGCAGCCCGCGCCCCGACGCAGGAGACGCATGACCACCACCACGCCGAACGACACACCAGCACCGCACCTGGTCCGGCTGACACAGGCAGCAGCTGCCCTTAGCGATGCCCAGATCACAGACACCGAGGACATCGACCGTGACCACATGGTGTAGGTCGGCGTTCTCGGCGAGCCGGCGCATGACGGCGGTGCTGAACCGTGCCGCCGTCCCCCAGGGTCCGGCAACGTTCCACCGGGTGTCCGGCGTGCTGACCGCGCCTTCGACGGCGTTCACCGACCGACTGTCCGTGCTGCAGGAAGCGGTCAACGCCAAATCGGAACGACCCCATCAGACGGCGAAGCGCCGTGTCGTCGAAGCCACCGGCGTCACCGTTCTGATCATGCTCGCGCTGAGCCGATGGCTGACCCGGGTGGCCTCGCGGCTCGCCCAGCACGAGGTCCAGCGTGAGGTGGCGACGACGCTGCAGCGAAGCCTGTTACCGACGGCGCTACCGTCGCATCCTGGAGCGCGGTGTGGCGCCCGTTACCTGCCTACCAGCGCCGGCGTCGAGGTCGGCGGCGACTGGTACGACGTCTTCGTCCTTCCCGGCGGAGATCTCGGACTCGCCATGGGCGATGTGGCCGGACACGATGTGCAAGCCGCGGGCGTGATGGGCAATCTGCGCTCCATGCTGCGGGCCTACGCCCTGGAAGGGCACCAGCCGGGGGAGGTGCTCACCCGTATCAATCGGTTCGCCGACCTGCCGCATCCGAACGTCATGGCCACGTGCGTGTACGCCGTCTACGCCGCCGACCCGCGGACGCTTACCTGGGCGAGCGCCGGGCACCTGCCGCCGCTGCTCACCGCCCCCGACGGGGCCGTTCAGTACCTGGAAGCCGACTCGCCGCAGCCGCCGATCGGGGCTCTGCAGGAGTGCGAATACGTCGACATGAACCGCCTGCTGCCGCCCGGCGCACGGCTCTTGCTGTTCACCGACGGTCTGATCGAACGGCGGGGCGCCGACCTCGATGACGGGATGGACGCACTCGCTGCCGCGGCCAGAGTCGCACCCGCCGGGACCGAAGCGCTGTGCGATCACGTGCTCGACGCCTGCCTGCCGGACGGCACGGCAGCCGACGACGTCGCCCTACTGGTGATGGAAACCCTAGGCCCGAGCCGACAGTCGGCGCCGGGTCTGCTCGCGGAGCCCGCCGGTCAGGCGCCGGCGGTGTGCAGCACCCCGAGGAGATGACGGCCGGTCGGTTGGGAACCACTCGCCCCGCAACACGTCCAACACGTCCTGCATGGCCGACAACGAGTGTCCGCTGAGACAACGGTCGACGTGCGGCAGCGCTGCGGCGAGACCGCCGGTGAGGGGTTGGAAGCCCTCGGCCGCCACGCGTGGGTTGACCCACACCACACGATGCGCGAGGCGGGCGAGACGGGCCATCTGCTCCCCCAGCAGCACCGGTTCCCCGGCGTCCCACCCGTCGGACAGCACCACGACGACGGCACCGCGGGCGGGCCCCCGCCGACCGTGGTCGTCCAGGAAAGACCGGACAGCGGCGCCGATGCGGGTGCCGCCACCCCAGTCCGGTGCCGCCCTTCCGGCCTCGGGCAGGGCTGAGCTCGCGGGCGCTGCCCGCAGCGCCCGGGTCACGCGCGTCAGCCGGGTGGCGAAGACGAACGCCTCGGCGTGGCCGGCGGCGATCGCGCCGGACAGCAACTGCAGGTACGGCCGGGCGTAGGCCTCCATCGAGCCGGACACGTCGCACAGCAGCACCAGCCGGCGTGGCCGCGGGCGGCGCCGACGCCGGACCAGCCGGTAGGGATCGCCGCCGGTGTGCACCGCCGCGCGCAGCGACGCACGGAGATCGACCCGCCGGCCGCGGCGGCCGGCTCGGCTGCGACGACCCGGTCGCATCGGCGGCTCCGCCCGCAGCGCGACCATCAGCCGCCGGAGCTCGGCCACCTCCTCCTGAGTCAGATCCGCGAGGTCCCTCTCGCGGAGGATCTCGTCGGCGCTTCGGACGGCGAGGACGGTCACCGACTGATCGACCGACGCGGGCGGTGCGGAGCCGTTGCGCTGCACCTCGAGATGCTGGGCCACGAGCGCCGGTGGCGCCCACCCTCGGCCGCCCGACGACGGGGAGTTCGACGGCTCGTGCACCGCATGCTGAGAGAGCTGGTTCCGGTCCCCACGGAACTCCGCGGGATCGACGCTCTCGGAGTCGACGTGCCCGAACAGCTGCGAGAAGACGTGATCGAAGGCGGCGAGGTGGGCGTGCTCGGACAGCAGCGTCACCCGCGCCAACCAGTACAGCTCGGTGGTCCTGGCAGGCTGCGCGACGGCCACGGCCGCGGCGAACGATGCGGTCCGGGCCGTCGGGACCGGCACGCCGACGTCGTGCAGGGCTGCAGACAGTCCGGCCGCCACCGACGCGAGGTCGGGTTGCGCCGGGCTCGTCACCCCGCAGCCCGCAGCCAGTCGGAACGGCCACGGACCAGCTCGAGGTCCTCCCGGTACTTGAGGACGGAGCCGAGCGTGGCGGACACCGCGGACTCGTCGAGCGCGGGCAGTCCGAGCAGATGGCAGGCCCGGGCCCAGCCGATGGCCTCGGCGACGCCGGGCGGTTTCTGCAGCTCCAGCTCGCGGAGCCGCGCGATCGCGACGGCGATCTGAACCGGGAGCGGCGTCGCGCTGGCCGGGACACGCCGGCGGACGATCTCCGCGACCCGGGCGACCGGCGGATGCTCGATCCAATGGTAGATGCACCGCCGCTTGAGGGCGTCGGACAGGTCACGGGTGCGGTTGGAGGTCAACAGCACGACCGGCGGCACCGCGGCGCGGATCGTTCCGAGCTCGGGAATGGTGACCGCCGATTCGGCCAGCACCTCGAACAGGAAGGCCTCGAACTCGTCGTCGGCCCGGTCCACCTCGTCCACCAGTAGTACCGCGGGCCGTGGGCCGGGATGTTGTACCGCGTGGAGCAGCGGCCGCGGCAGCAGGAACTCCGGCGTGAACAGGTCCTGTGCGGCGAGGCGCTCGCCGGAGGCCTCGGCACTGCGGATCGCCAGGAGCTGGCGCGGATAGTTCCACTCGTAGAGCGCTTCGGCGGCGTCGATGCCCTCGTAGCACTGCAACCGCAGTAGGGGCGTGTCGAGCAGCGCGGCCAGAGCGACGGCGGCGGTCGTCTTGCCGACGCCGGCCTCCCCCTCCAGCAGCTGCGGCTGGGCCAGCCGCGTCGCGCAGAACAGTGCAGTGGCGAGTCCTTCGTCGGCGAGGTAGTCCAGCCCGTCCAACCCACCGATCAGAGCGGCAACGGTGGGGACCGCGACGTCCGCCGATTCGGTCACGCGGGTTGGTCCGTGTAGGCGGACGGCTCAGCCGCGAAGGCCCGCAAGCAACCGCTGCCGCAGAACCAGTGGCGGACCACCACGCCGATCTCGTCGGCGACGTCCAGGTGCAGCGAGCTGTCCACCGACGCGACCGACATGCCGCAGACCGGGTCGGTGGCGATGGCGGCCGCGGCCTGTTGCTCCGGGACGACCGGTCGCCCGACCGGGCGGGGCCGCGAGGCAACGACCTCAGCGAGGATCGACAGCGCCACCTCCTCCGGAGTCCGGGCGCCTATGTCCAGCCCCGCCGGCGTCGAGATCCGGTCGGGCGGCAGCGGATCGGGTGGGTGGGGAGCGCCTCTGCCGTCCGGGTCCAGGGACGCGAGCACCGCAGCACCGCGCTTCCGGCTCGCGACCAGCCCGATGTACGGGACGCCGGCATGCAGGGCCGCGGTGAGCACCTCCTCCTCGTCTCGGCCGTGTGACGCCACGACCACCCCGGACGCGCCGGAGACGAGCTCCTCCGACGCTATCGGGAGCGCCCGCATCTCATAACCCAGGGCATCCCCGAGCCGGACGAGCGCGGCGGCGATCGGCGTCGACCCGTGCACGAACACCAGCGGCGTTGGCAGAACCGGCTCCAGGAAGATCTCCAGCGTTCCGCCGGAAAGGCACGGGTTGTGTACGACAACCCGCCCGGGAGCCGGCGACGAGTCGTCGACGGGGTCGGGCGAGATGCGCAGCAGCTCGGAATCGCCGGAGTCCAGCAGTGCCAGCCCGTGGCTGCGGACCGTTGACTCGGCACAGGTCCCGCCGACGAAGCCGTCGATCGTGCCGTCTCCGAGCACCAGCGCCTCGTCGCCCGGATGCGCCGACGTCGGCTTCTCGGCCAGCACCACACGGGCGTGCACGTATGGCACCCGCTCGCTCCGCAGCTCGGCGGCCCGCTGGGACACCTCGGTGCGCATCAGCCCTCCTCCGGCTCAGGAACGCGGCGAATCTCGCCGAACGCGATCAGGTGATGGCAGTCAGGTGATCGCCAGGTCCGGCCGCATCGGCCGTCCCTGCATCGCCCGCCACACCGCAGCCGGGGTCAGCGGCATGTCGGCGTGCCGGATCTGAAGCGCATCGACCACCGCGTTGACCACCGCGGCCGGCGAGCCGACGGTCGCCGACTCCCCCACCCCCTTCAGCCCCATCGGGTGGTGCGGCGAGGGCGTCACGGTCTCCCCCAGCTCCCAGCTCGGGCACTCCAGCGCCGTCGGCAGCAGGTAGTCCATCAGCGAGCTGCCGAGGTGGTTTCCGTCCTCGTCGAAGGCCATCACCTCCATCAACGCCATACCGATCCCGTCGGCCAACCCGCCGTGGATCTGCCCCTCGACGATCATCGGGTTGACCCGTGGGCCGCAGTCGTCGACCGCGATGAAGCGTCGGACCTTCACCTCGCCGGTGACCTTGTCGACGTCGACGACACAGACGTAGGCGCCGAAGGGGTAGGTCAGGTTCGGCGGGTTGTAGACCACGGACGCGTCCAGATGTCCCTCGACGCCCTCGGGCAGCTCGAGGTTGCCGTGCGCGGCGAAGGCGCTCTCCTGAATGGTCTGCCCTTTGCTCGGATCACCCTTCACCGACCAGCGGCCGTCGGCCCACTCGAGGTCCTCGGCGGACACCTCGAGGGCGGTCGCGGCGATGATCCGTGCCTTGTCCCGGACGCGCCGGGCGGCGACGGCGGCCGCGGCTCCGGAGACCGGCGTCGACCGGGAGCCGTAGGTACCGAGCCCGAAGGGCGTGTTGTCGGTGTCGCCGTGCACGACGTCGATGTCCTCCGGCGGCATGCCGAGTTCCTGGGCGACGATCTGCGCGAACGTCGTCTCGTGCCCCTGGCCCTGGCTCTGCACGGAGATCCGCAGGACGGCCTTGCCGGTCGGGTGCAGCCGTAGCTCGCAGCCGTCCGCCATGCCGAGCCCGAGGATGTCCATGTGCTTGC
>JAVEDQ010000479.1 GCA_030840885.1 Frankiaceae bacterium | reverse complement strand
GGAGGCGAGCCACGCAGCGATGCGGGCGGAAGCGGAGCCGCGGGTGGCTCGGTGCGCGCACCGGCGCGGCGTGCTCCTCGACGCAAAGCGCGGGATCCGGCGCACCGCGACCGGGCGGGTCGTCGACCGGTGCACCTGGCCGACGCAGCCGGTCGTCGCGCGACTCGGCTCCGGGTGGTTCGTCCTCGGGCGGCAGCGCGCTCACCGGCCGGTCGCCGGGGTGTGACAGCGTGCCGACGAGCAGTGTGAGACAAAGGCACAAGGGCGACTCGGCAAAAGTCCGCTAGCCTTCCTCCGATAAGAAATTGGAATGGAGCACCCGCGCGGCGGAGACTTGTGGGCAATTGCTTGTGCACCTAGGTGCTAGTACCACACCTAGGTGCTAGTACCAAAAGCCAACGTTACGGCAAGCTTTTGCAAGGCTAATGTCGCCGTATGCCTTCGAGTAATGACAGCTTTCCGAGCCGCTTCGGCGTCCGCTTGACCGGTATCGGCCGCGAGCGCGGGCAGGGCCGGTTTGCCACCCGATCGGCGCAACGAGTGGTCGGCCGAACGGCCGATAACCTGCCTGTGCGTTCCCGTCGCCGTCTACCGGTCCTCGCGCTGACCACGCTCCTCCCGCTCCTGCTCGCGATCGCGTCGGCCACCTCGGCCACGTCGGTGCAGCAGGGCCGTGCGATGAGCCCCACCGTCGTGACCGCACCCATCGCCCCCGTCGCCCCCACTCCCGTGGGCGTGGCCGGGAGCTGGGCGATGAAGTTTTCCGACGAGTTCAACGGAACCGCCCTGAACACCACGACGTGGCAGCCAGGCTGGTTCGGCTCCGGCATCACACCGCCGGTGAATTCCGCCGAGAAGCAGTGCTTCGATGCCAGGCAGGCAACCGTGTCCGGTGGCGCGCTTCATCTCGCGCTGGTGGCCCGGGCGCTGACCTGTGGCGGCGTCAAGCGTTCCTACGCGTCCGGCATGGTCACCAGCAATCCCGACGCCTTGGGCGCGGGCAAGGGCTACCAGTTCACCAACGGCGTCGTCGAGTACCGGGTCTTCATTCCCAGCGATGCGGCCGGTCGGTGCGCCAACTGGCCCGCTGTCTGGTCCAACGGGCAGAACTGGCCGACCACCGGGGAGATCGACACCTACGAGTGCCTTTCCAGTAGCGCCTCCTGGCACCTGCACTCCGATCTGGCCGGCAAGGCTTCGGACGGACCGGGTGCGAACGTTGTCGGCGCCTACACCGGGTGGCACACCTTCTCGTCCAACTGGCAGCCGGGTTCGGTGACGTTCTACTTCGACGGCAAGGCGGTCGGGTCACACGCATTCACGGTGCCGAGCCCGCACTACCTCATCATGAACAACGCCTCTGCCAGCACCACTCCGCTCCCAGCCGACATGCTCGTCGACTACGTGCGGGTGTGGCAGCACTGAGAACTAACCGGCAGCACTGAGACCGAACCGGCAGCACTGAGAACGAAGCTGGCGCAGCGAGAACCAGCGAGGCAGCGGCCGCCGACCCCCGGGCGGCCGCTGCCTCGCGTTCGGTCGAAAGGGCGTGGCCCTGATGATCAGCCTCGCGCTTGGTCAGCCGACCCTCCGGCGGCACCGCTGCCGGCGTTCACCCGCTGGATGAAGCCGAGGATCGCGCGGCTGGCGCCACCCTGGAACTGCCCCCACAGCAGGGCCCGAGCCTTCGCCCGCGCCGGCGCGTGGCTGTCCTCGCCGTCGATGACCCCGCGGATCGCTTCGAGAAGTTCGTCCACCGTCGGCACGATCGCGCCCGCCATGACCTCGTCCAGCTGGAAGAGGGGCTGCCGCTGGCGACGATAGGCCTCGAAGTCCGGGACGAAGTACACGATCGGCCGGTCGAGCAGCAGGAAATCGGATGCGATGGACGAGTAGTCGGTCACGAGCGCCCGGCAGTGCCTCAGGTAGACGTTCACGTCGTCATACCGGTCCAGCACGATCAACCCCACGCTGCTGGTGACGTCGCTGCGGGTGATGAAGTGCGGCTTGTAGACGAGGGTGCCGCCCATCTCGGCGATCCGGGCGGCGAGCGCGGCGAGGCTCACGCCGGCTCGGCCGAGGAAATCCGAACCGTCGTCCCGCCAGGTCGGGAAGTAGCCGATCGCGAAGTCGGCTGCCTGCACCTGCCGCAGCCGTGCCGGGTCGACAACGAGCGGCGTCAGGTCCGTGGCATCCGCCGCTGGGTCACCGAAGAAGTGGTCGACTCGGGGGTACCCCAGCTCGAGACAGTGCTCGGCTGGCACCCCGAAACCGGGGCTGAAGGCACGCTCGGTCATCGCCGGACTTGTCGACAGGACGTAGTCGGGCGATCGCCTGTCGTCGCGGAAGCCGATGGCAACCGGGGCCCACGAGGGCCGACGGCGGTGAATCACGCCGGTGAGCCCGGAGGTCACCAGTCGTTCCAGGTTCTTCGTCCCGCCGACTCCGTGCCACAGGTTCAGCAGTCGCGCTCCGTCGTAGAGCCAGCGCGAGATATCCGACGGATAGGAGCCGTAGATGTACCAGCCCGCGCGCATGCTCAGCCAGATCCCCCGCAACGACGTCCGCCGCGCCACCGGTAAGGACGAGGCCCGGAGTCTCGCCTCGGTCGACCGCGAGCCGGTGATCCAGACGAATCGGAGCTCGGATCCGCCCGCTATCCCATGCAGGTACAGGTAGGCGGGATTGTCGGCGAAACGTTCCAGCGAGGTGCCCAACAGCACGAGACCCGGCCGGCGCGGGACCGCTCGGACGATCAGCCTGCAGATCTCCCTCGCCGGGGCCGCGGCGAGCCGTCGCACGATCGTCATGGGGATGCCCGCCCACAGAACTCTCGCGCGGAGGACCACGCCTCCGCTCCGCTAGCGGACGCTGCGCCGGGATGCGCTCCGCGGCGACGCCGACGGATCGCCTGATCCGTGTGCGGGGGTCATGTCCAGCGCCCCCGCATCGCGATGGTCCTGGTCAGGCCCAGCTCCAGACCGGTGCGCGGGCTCCAACCGAGCGCTTCCAGCTTCGCGGTGTCGAGAATTCCCTGGTGCAGGCCGACCGGCGTCGCGCTGGCGTGCCGCGGATCGACGAACTCGACCGGTGCGTGCACGATTCTCCCGACCCCCTCCGCCACCTCGCGGATGCTCGCGACGGATGCCGCGTCCCCGATGTTGTAGGCCTCGCCACTGCGTCCGCTGGTCATGAGCCTCAGCAGGCCCGTGGCGCAATCGCCGACGTAGCAGTACGCGCGGCGGAGCGAGCCGTCGCTCGCGATGCGGATGACGCCCTCCCTGCGCGCGGAATCCACGAATTGCGGGATGACTCGGGTGTCGCCAGGGGTGGCCGTGGGTCCGTATACGTAGGCCGGTCTCGCCACCACCGCCCAGACCCCGTACTGGGACACGTAGCCGGCGCACAGCGTCTCTGCGGCGCGCTTGGCCACCGGATAGCTGGACCGGGGCGCCAGGATGTCCAGCGGGCCGAGCTCGTCTTCCCGGAGGGGCGGTCGCTGCGGGGTCGGCGACCCATACACCTCCGACGACGAGAGGAACACCAACCGGCAGTCGTCGGCGCTCGCGGCGATCTTCAGCAGCGCGTTCGTGCCCTCGATCGTCCCGACGAGTGTGCCGACGGGATCCTGGCTCAACGCAACCGGCTGCGCATTGCTGGCGCAGTGGACGATGTAATCGAAGGAGACGCCCCGAGGGTGGTCGGAGCCCGGCGCGAGCTCGTGCAGCGTGAGCTCGTGCGAACCCTTCTGACCAGCGAACCGCTGCCGCAACGAAGACATGGAGCGGC
Organism: Frankiaceae bacterium; assembly: GCA_030840885.1. Taxonomy (GTDB): domain Bacteria; phylum Actinomycetota; class Actinomycetes; order Frankiales; family Frankiaceae; genus JAVEDQ01. The sequence continues at coordinate 2,501 of JAVEDQ010000479.1, read as the reverse complement.
CGGTCGCGACCACGGAGATGTGCGAGCCCTCGGCCGCGTTCCGCGCCAGGATCAGGTCGATGAGGTACGACCCGATGAGCCCGGTGGCACCGGTCACCAGAACGGTCGTGCCGTTCAGCCGCTCCCAGTCGACGACCTGGGCATAGCTCTGGAGTTCGGCCTGATAGTCCTCGGTGTAGTAGTCCGGGTTCACCGTCGCGCCGGTCCCGGGGCGTTGGGTCCCGGGGCGGCAGGGATCCGTCGGCGGTGCGAGCTCACTGCAGGCCCAGGATCTGGCTGCTCTCCGACAGGTCCGCGAGGGCCCGGAAAACGTAGAAGTCCTCCGGAGTGGTGATCTTGATGTTGTCGTGGGTCCCGCGGATCGCCCAGACCCGATGCCCGTACCGCAGCATCAGGGAGCAGGAGTCGATCGCGTCGGTGATGCCTTCGGCAAGGGCCTGCCGATGCACGGCGAGGATGTCGCTGAGGCGAAACGACTGCGGAGCCTTGGCGACCCGGGTCACGCTCCGTTCCGTGACATCGCGGATCGAACCGTCCGCGTCCTCGATGAGGATCGTCTCCCGGGCCTCCGCGACCGTCACCCCGGACCCCTTCTCCCAGACGGACTCGATGTTCGCGGAGATCGTCGAGGCCGGGATGACCGGACGAACGGCATCGTGGATGAGCACGGTGGGGTTGACGTCGCCCAGATCGGACTCGACCGCCTGCAATGCGTTGTAGATCGACGCTTGCCCGGTTTCGCCCCCGCTGACTATCCATCGGACCTTGCTGATCTCATATCTTCTGATGAGGCGCTTCAGGTGCCCGATCCAGGGTTCGACGCAGGCGATGGCGATGTGGTCGATCTGGTCATGGAACTCGAACTGTTCCAGCGTGTGGATGATGATCGGCTTCTGGTGCAGTTCGAGGAACTGCTTGGGTTTCCCCCGGTTGTTCATCCTCCGCCCGACACCCCCGCCGAATATCACCGCGACGTTCGCGCCATGGTCGGTCGGCTGCGCCTCATCCCACACGTTCTTTGCCCCGTTTTCGTCGCCGTGGCAGATCGCTGCCGAATCTACGGTCCGTCAACTGAATCGCACTCACTGTATCGAGGGTGTTACCGGCGGTCCCCGAGCGCCAAATCCGGCCGCTACCACTGCGTCACGCGAACCTGATCCGCCAGCAGCCGAGCGGGGAAGGGGGTGTTCTGGTCGGGTGATCCGGGTGAATCCCCGCCGACGGCCAAGTTCAGCAGGAGGTAGTGCGGCTTGTCGAAAGGCCACCCCTCGCCGACGGCGAGATCGGCTCGGGAGAGGACCGCGTAGCGCTGGCCGTCGAGGAACAAGGACACCGTGTTCGGCAACCAGGTCGCGCTGTAGGTGTGGAATGCGTCGGCCAGCGAGCCGCCCGCTATCCGGCTGGCCCCGCGTTGGTAGTCGTCGTGGCTCCCGCTCACCGGCCCGTGCAGGGTGCCGTGCACCTCGTCCGGCGTGTCGCCCTTCACCTCGGCCACGTCGATCTCGCCGCTCGCGGGCCAGCGCACGCGGTCGATGTCGCTCCCCAGCGTCCAGAACGCCGGCAGCAGCCCCTTGCCCGCCGGTACCTGCAGGCGCGCCGAGATCGCTCCGTATCGGAACGCGACGTTCCCCTTGGTGGTCAGCCGGGCGGAGGTGTACCCGCGCTGGATGCCGTCGGCGCCGGTGCGGCTCTCCCGGCGAGCGGTGATAACCAGCCTGCCGCTCCCGTCCACGGCGCTGTTGGCGGTGCTGCGGGTGTAGGTCTGCAGCTCCGAGTTGCCCCACCCGTCGCCACCCGTCTCGTGGTTCCAGACCCCCGGGTCCGGGCTCGACCCGGCCGGACCGTCGAAGTCGTCCGTGAAGATGGGGCGGTCGGTACCGGTGCCGAGCGAGACGAAGGCAACGGAAACGGCGCTGATGTGCGCGGCCCCGTGCGAGGCCCGAAAGCTGAGGTCGAGTGCCCCGTCCTGCACCGCCACCACCAGCACCTCGTGATGGGCAGAGGTCAACCCCGAGCGCGCGAAGATGTCGACGTCGGACACCATCGGCCGGCCTTCGGCGCTGATGTCGAAGACTCGGGAGCCGACGGACGACTCCTTGGTCTCCGTCATCAGCAGGTCGACCTCGTAGGTGCCGGAGGCCGGTACCGGGATGGAGTATCCGTCCAGGCCGCTTCGCTGCTGCCGGTACAGCTCCGGGCTCGACGTGCCCGTGATCTCTTGGGAGGTGGACTGGAGGTCGCCACCGCGGGCCACTGCCTCGTCCGGCTCCCACCGGCGGCTGCTGGAATCCACGATCGGCCGAGAACCGGCGACGTAGCGGGCGCTCCAACTCTCCGGGTTCGCCAGCCGAGGGACCGACGGGGCCGGCGGCTCGTTGTCCCGGTCGGGGGCGCACTGCACGAGGGATAAGGCAAGCAGTCCGCCGAGCGCCACAGAAGTGCCGACGCGCCACGGGCGTGCGCGCATGGGAACTCCTCATCCGTTGTCCGCCGGCGTGGTC
>JAVEDQ010000293.1 GCA_030840885.1 Frankiaceae bacterium | reverse complement strand
TACCTCGGCTCGGTAACCACCTGGGCCCCAAATGGGGCTTCGCCCCATAGCGACATCGGCGCGGGGTCCACCTGCCCCCGGTACACAGATGCGCGCCATGGGTGGCCGGCGCGACGCGCGACTGCGCCCTCTGTTTGCCCTCACGCGTCCGTGGTATGACCCGCGTCACATGTCGAGAGGGCTGGACGTCGGCCTCCCACGCACACCATCCGCCAGTCCAGGAGGACCCCATGCCCGAGGCAACCGTTCCCGACCTCACCGAGATCCTCAAGGACTCGCCCAGCAACTGGGGGAAGTGGGGCCCCGACGACGAGGTGGGTTCGCTGAACTACCTCGGCGCCGAACAGGTGCTCGCGGCGGCACAGCTCATCCGCACCGGAAAGGTCTTCACCCTTCAACGGCTCATCGGCGACCCCAAGGGCGACCCGGTGTGGCCGGGCCGCTCCCCCGCCGAGCGCACCCAGATCATGGACGAGGCCACCTGGGACACCGACGACGCCCCCGCCTTCCCGGGCGGCCTGCACTACGCCGACGACAAGATCAACTGTTTCCTCCAGGGGTCGACCCAGTACGACGCGCTCGGCCACGTCTGGTTCGACGGCCAGATCTGGAACGGCTACGACTGCCGCACCACGGTCGGCGGCCTGGACAAGGCGAGTGTCGAGCCCATCGCGAACAAGGGCGTCGTCGGCCGCGCCGTCCTGCTCGACATGGCCCGCTTCCGCGGCAAGCCCAACCTCGACAAGGCGGAGACCTACACCCACGAGGACCTGCAGGCGTGCGCCAAGGCGCAGGGAGTCACCATCGAGAAGCGCGACATCATCCTGATCCGCACCAACTTCCTGAAGACCTTCTTCGACCTCGGCGACAAGTTCTACGAGGGCTTCTGCGAGCCGGGGCTGGTCTACAGCCCGGAGCTCGTGCACTGGTTCCAGGACATGGAGATCCCGAACCTCGTCACCGACACCATCGCCAACGAGGTCACGACCGACCCCAACAACGGCGCTGCGCTCGTGCTGCACAACGCCCTGATGCGCAACCTCGGCATCACGCTCACCGAGATCTGTGACCTCGAGAATCTGGCCGAGGACTGCGCAGCGGACGGGCAGTACGCGTTCTTCTACGCCGCGGCCCCGCTGAAGGTCGCCAAGGGCAGCGGCGCGCCGGTCAACCCCATCGCTGTCAAGTAGGGGCTGGCATGAGCGTCTACGACGACCGACCGTGGCTCGCCCTCTACGGGGACCAACCGGCGGATGAGCAGATCGAGCACGAGAACGCGCTGCAGATGTTCGAGGCCGGCCTCGCGGCAGACCCGTCGGGCGTCGCCATCGCCTACTTCGACGGGATCCTGACCCGAGCAGAGCTCGACGGACAGAGCGACGCCCTCGCAACCGCGCTGCTGGCGAACGGCTTCACCAGCGGTGATCGCCTCGCGGTCTACCTGCAGAACGTGCCGCAGTTCCTGGTCTGCATGGTCGGTGCGTGGAAGGCCGGCGGGGTGATGGTCTCCATCAACCCGATGAGCCGCACCCGCGAACTCTCCTATCTGCTCAAGGACTCCGGCGCCAAGGTGCTGGTCTGCCTGGAGTCGCTGTACGACGAGGTCGCCCGTGACGTGGTCCCCGACACCGACGTCGAGCTGGTGCTGACGACCAGTGAGCTGGAGTACCAGACCCGCAACGACGAGCGGCTGTTCAAGGGCATCAACCGGCAGCGCCACGAGGGCACGACGGACTTCACCGACCTGCTCCGACAGCACGCCGGGCAGGAGCCGCCGCCCGTCCAGTTCGCACCGGACGACGTCGCGTTCCTCACCTACACGTCTGGGACGACCGGCGTGCCCAAGGGCGCGATGAACACCCACCGCAACGTGGTCTTCACCGCGCAGGTCTACCGGGACTGCGCCCGCTTCGCCCCCGGCGGCTCGGTGTTCGGCATCGCGCCGCTGTTCCACATCACCGGCCTCATCGGGCACATCGCCATCAGCTTCCTGGCCCCGGCGACGCTCGTGCTGGCCTACCGGTTCGAACCGCAGGTCGTTCTCGACGCTCTTCTCGAGCACCGGCCGACGTACACGATCGGCGCCATCACCGCCCTCAACGCCATGCTCAGCTCGCCCGACTTCACCAAGGAGCACTTCAGCTCTTTCACCTCGGTGTATTCCGGCGGAGCAGCGATCTCACCGACGGCGGAGCAGCGGTTCCTGGCCGCGACCGGCAAGCAGGTCCACAACGCCTACGGCCTCACCGAGACCACCAGCCCGATGACGCTGACCCCGTTCGGCTCACCCTCCCCCGTGGACGAGACCTCCGGTGCGCTGTCGGTGGGTCTTCCGGTCCCCAGCACGATCGTGCGGATCCAGGACGAGGACGGACGAGACCTGCCGATGGGCGAGGTCGGCGAAATCGTCGCTGACGGTCCGCAGGTGGTCGCCGGGTACTGGGGCAAGCCGGAGGAGACGGCGGCGAACCTGCCCGGCGGTGCCCTGAAGAGCGGCGACGTGGGATTCATGAACCCCGAGGGCTGGATCTTCATCGTCGACCGCAAGAAGGACATGATCAACGCCTCGGGTTACAAGGTCTGGCCCCGCGAGGTCGAGGACGTCCTGGCCGAGCACCCGGCCGTCCGCGAATCCGCCGTCGTGGGTGTCCCGGACGAGAAGCGCGGCGAGACGGTGAAGGCCTTCGTCAGCCTGAAGGCCGGGGCGACCGCGACGCCGGAGGAGCTCATCGCGCACTGCAAGGAACGGATGGCCGCCTACAAGTACCCCCGCAGCGTGGTCGTCGTCGACGAGCTGCCGAAGACCGTCACCGGCAAGATCCTGCGTCGGGAGCTGCGCGGGACCTGAGCGGCGCCTCCCGGCCGGGGG
>JAVEDQ010000400.1 GCA_030840885.1 Frankiaceae bacterium | reverse complement strand
TGTCGAGCAGCTTGACCTGGTCCTTCAACGGGCCGTCCGGCTTGTGGAAGACGAGGCTCACCCGCTGCTCGCTCTTGGCCAGCTGCTTGCCCGTCCGCAGCAGGAACGGCACGCCCCGCCAGCGCGGCGTGTCGATCCACAGCCTGGCCGCGACGAACGTGTTCTGGTCGGAATCGTCGGCCACGCCCTCGGTGTCCCGGTAGCCCTCGAACTGGCCGAGCACCGTCTCCTCGGCGGTCAGCGGCCGGAACGCGGCGATGACCTGTTCGCGGGCGGACTGCAGATCCTCGGCGGCCAGCGACGCCGGCGGCTCCATGGCGACCTCGGCGGCGAGCTGGAACAGGTGGGTGACCACCATGTCGAGCAGCGCGCCGGTCGCGTCGTAGAACTCGGCCCGGTCGTCGATGTCGAGCTTCTCCGGCACGTCGATCTGGACCGCCCGCACGTGCTCGGCGCTCCAGACCCGGTCGAACAACCCGTTGCCGAAGCGCAGCGCGTGGAGGTTCTGGGAGCCTTCCTTGCCGAGGAAGTGGTCGATGCGGAAGACCTGCTGCTCGTCGAGGACCTTGTGCACGGTCTCGTCGAGCTTCCGGAAGTCCTCAGGGGAGGTGCCGAACGGCTTCTCGTAGACCACGCGCGAGTCGTCGAGCAGACCGTGGGTGTCCAGGGCCTCGGTCAGCCGTCCGAAGGTCGACGGCGGAACCGCGAGGTAGTGGATGTACTGCACCTCGTCGCGGCCGTGCCCGAGGCTGTCGTGGGCCTCCTTCAGGACGTCGAGCAGGCTTCCCGGGTCGTCGCTGTCGAAGCCGCCGCCGGCGAAGCGCAGCCGGGACGAGAACTCGTCCCACGGTCCGTCGTCCGGGTCGGGGCCGATCGCGGTGAGCGCGTCGTGGACCCGCCCGCGGAAGTTCTCGTGCGAGACGTCGCCGCGACCGTTGCCGACGAGAAGCCACTTCTCCGGGAGCAACTCCTGCTGCGCGAGCTGGTAGAACGCCGGCAGCACCATGCGCTTGGCGAGGTCGCCCGTCGCCCCGAACAGCACGAAGACGGTGGGGCGGACTTCCCCGGAACCACCGGACGGGCTGGTGCTGGACGAGCCGGAGTCGGCCACGTGTTCCCCCTGGTCGGTCGACAAAGCCTCGTGAGCGACGGGACCGCTACCGGCCACGCACTCATCCTCTCCCACTGATCGAGAGATCAGTCCGCCGTCGGCCGGGCTGTCAGACGGGGACCTCGGCACTGAGGACGATCGTGCGGTCCTCCGGGAGCCCGAGGAACTCAGCCTGGCTGGCGGCGTTGTGCGCCATGGCGATGAACAGCCGCTTGCGCCAGCGCGCCATGCCGGCCTTGTCCGTGCGGCGCAACGTCACCCGCGAGACGAAGTAGGACACCGCGTCCGCATCCAGCTGAGGGACAGCGCCAGAGGACCTGCCGCCGGACTTGCCGCGCTGCGAGAGGCCGCGTCGCAGCGCCTCCGGGAAGTCGGCGCGGTCCTGGAACCCGAACTCGGCGGCGATGTGGACGATGCCGTCGTCCGGGTCGCCGAGGTCGTCGATGGTGAGGCGGCGGTCCCAGGGGATGTGGGGAACGGGCGCGGTGCGGCCGGAGATGATGACGACCTGCTCGTGCAGCACGTGGTTGTGGGCGACGTTGGCCCGCAGAGCCAGCGGCGTCGTCCGCTCGCTCGGATGGGGGAAGACCGCGATACCCGGCACCCGCAGCACGTTGTCCCGATGGAGCTCGCCGATGAAGGCGGGGAGCTCGCCCTCGAGCTCCACGCGGCGGGCCGTGACCAGCTGCCGCCCACGGTGCCAGGTGAGCATCACCGTAAAGACGCCCACCGCGATCAGCAGCGTCAGCCAGCCACCGCGGGCGACCTTGGTCAGGTTGGCGGCGAAGTAGGTGAGCTCCGGGACTCCGATGACCACCAGGAAACCGCCGATGCGCCAGCGCGACCAGTGCCAGTGGAGCCGCGCGAACAGGAGGAACAGTGCGGTCGTGATGAGGAAGGTCCCGGTCACCGCGACGCCGTAGGCGGTGGCGAGCTTGTCGGAGGACCGGAAGGTGAAGATGACGACGAGCACGGCGACGAACAGCGCCCGGTTCACGGCGGGGACGAAGATCTGGCCCTCGTGCTCCTCCGAGGTCTGCCGGATCCGCAGGTGCGGCAGGAAGCCGAGCCGGAGCGCCTGCCGCGACACCGAGAAGGCGCCTGAGATCACGGCCTGCGACGCGATCACGGTTGCTGCGGTGGCCAGCACCACCATCGGCATCTGCGCCCAGTGCGGGAAGAGCAGGAAGAACGGGTTGCTGCGGTTGCCCGGGGACCGGAGGATCAGCGCGCCCTGGGCGAGGTAGTTCAGCGTCAGCGCCGGGAAGACGAGACCGAACCACGCCATCCGGATGGGCCGGCGACCGAAGTGGCCCATGTCGGCGTAGAGCGCCTCGGCGCCGGTGATGGACAGCACGACCGCGCCCATCGCGATGAACGCGATGTAGGGCCGGTCGACGATGAAGGCGACCGCGTAGGTCGGTGAGAGCCCCCGGATGATGCCCGGGTTCCGGACGACCTCGCGGAGTCCTGCGACGCCGATGGCCAGGAACCAGACGACCATGACCGGCCCGAACAGCGCCCCGACGCGTTGGGTGCCGAAACGTTGGACGACGAACAACGCGGTCAGGATCGCAGCGGCGATCGGGAGCACCAGGTGTGCGAGCTCCGGGGAGGTCACCTCCAGGCCTTCCACCGCGGACAGGACCGAGATGGCAGGGGTGATGACGCTGTCGCCGTAGAACAGTGAAGCCCCGAGCACCCCGACGGTCAGGACGGCCATCGTCCGCTTGGTCGTTGCGTCCCCGAGCACACGCCGGACCAGCGCCGCGAGCGCCATCACGCCGCCTTCGCCGCCGTTGTCGGCCCGCATGATCATCACGACGTACTTGAGGGAGACGATCAGCAGGATGGACCAGAAGACCAGCGAGATCACGCCGTAGACGTCACTGGAGTTGACCCCTACCGCGTTGTCGTCGATGGAGAACACCGTCTTCATCGCGTAGAGCGGGCTGGTCCCGATGTCGCCGTAGACGATGCCGAGGGCCCCCAGCAGCAGGCCGCCACTGAAGCGCCGTGCGTGCGGGAGCTTGCGCCCGGCGGGGGAGCCGGGTTCGATCTCGTCCAGACGCTCGCTGTCCGCCAGTTCCGTCATGGGCTGAGCCGTACCAACTCTGCGGTGATGCACGCAGGCGGTGCCCGAATCCGAACGCGGTCTTTACGCCTCCTCACCCCGACAACACTGCGATATGCCCGCCATCCCCTGCTGCGCCGCCGCTACCGCGTCGTCGTCAGCGACCGCC
>JAVEDQ010000398.1 GCA_030840885.1 Frankiaceae bacterium | reverse complement strand
CTTCGCCCGGCCGGAGGCCCGCGACGTGGTCCAGTGGGCCACATCGGTGGAGGAGGCACTCGACCTCGTCGAGGCGGGAGTCACCGAGGCCAGCCAGTCCGGCGGTGACCTCGACGCGCGCCGCGCCGAGGAGCTCGTCGAGGGGGAGTGACTGTCGAGGTGGAGTGACTGTCGAGGCGGAGAGACTCAGGCCAGACCGCGTCGGCTGATGCGGGGTTCGACGTCACCGCGGACCGCACGCACCGTGTCGAGCACCCGTCGGGCCGGTCGCACCGCATGGGTGCGCACCACGCGGGCCCCGAGCCACGCCGCGATCGTCGTGACCGCGAGGGTGGCTTCGAGCCGGTCGCCGAGTTCCAGGTCGAGGGCCTCGCCAAGAAAGTCCTTGTTGCTCATCGCGACCAGCACCGGCCAGCCGGTCGCCGTCATCTCCGCCAGCCGGCGGGTGACCTCCAGCGAGTGCCGGGTGTTCTTGCCGAAGTCGTGGCCCGGGTCGATCAGGATCCCGTCGCGGCGCACCCCGGCGGCGACAGCTCGCTCGGCGAGCCCGACGGTCGTGGTCACGACGTCGGCGACGACGTCGTCGTAGCCGACGCGGTGGGGCCGGGTGCGTGGCGGCAGGTGGCCGGCGTGCGTGCAGACGAGGCCGAGGCCGTGTTCACCGGCCACCTCGGCGAGCTCGGGCTCGGTTCCACCCCAGGCGTCGTTCAGGAGGTCGGCGCCCTCCGCGGCAACCGCCCGGCCGACCGCGGCGCGGTAGGTGTCGACGCTGATGACGAGCCCGGGGTGCCGACTGCGGACGGCCCCGACGAACGAGGCGACGCGACGTAGCTCCTCGGCGGTGTCGACGTCGACGCCTGGGGCGGCCTTCACCCCGCCGATGTCGACGATGTCGGCACCCTCTTCGACGGCGCGTGCCACCGCGTCGAGGGCCTCGGCCTCGCCGTAGGTCGCCCCGCGGTCGAAGAACGAATCCGGCGTCCGGTTGATGATCGCCATGAGGGCGATCTCGTCGGGGCGGAACGTACGGGCGCCGAGGCGGAGGTCCACCGCTCCATCTCTACCTGCCGCGCCCGCTCTGCGGCGTCATCTGTGGCTGCCGGTCCCGGTCACAACCGGGCCGTCCAGTGGCAGGCTGAGCGCATGGTCCTCGTCGTGGAACTGCTCCTCGGGGTCGGCATCCTCGTCGGCGTCTACCGGGTCGCCACCCGCGACGGCGACCTGGCCCCGCTCGTCGAGCCGGACGGCCCGCAGGTGGCCACCGACGACCGGCCGCTGTCCGCCGACGACGTCGCCGCCTATCGCCTCTCCTGGGGCGTCGGCTACCGGAAGGCCGACGTCGACCGACTGCTCGACCGCGTGGCACGTCAGTTGCCGCGGGCGGGGGAGGAGTCGGCAGCCGGGGAGCCGGTCGAGGACGAGACCTCCGACCGCGTCGAACTGGCGAAGGTCCAGCTGGCGAAGGTGCCGTATCGGCCGCAGGAGGACGGGCATGGCTGAGATCGCGCTGTCGGTGGACGTCGCCGCGCCGCCCGAGCTGGTCTTCGACGCCCTCACCGACTGGACGGGCCAGGGCGAGTGGATGGCCGGCACCCGCGTCCGGGTCACCCGCGGCGACGGGCGCTCGGTCGGCTCACGCATCCTGGCCCGCACTGCACTGGGGCGGCTGGGGTTCGACGACCCGATGGAGATCATCGCCTGGGACCGGCCGCGCCGGGTGCAGGTGCACCACCTCGGCAACGTCGTCCGCGGCGACGGCGTCTTCGAGGTCGAGGCACTGGCCGACGGGACCAGCCGCTTCCACTGGGTGGAGTGGCTCGACCTGCCGCTCGGCCGCTTCGGCCTGCTCGGGTTTACGGTGGTGCGCCCGCTGCTCTCTCGCGCCATCCTGCCGTCGCTGCGGGCGTTCGGCCGCTGGGCGGAGCAGCGCCAGGGCGTCACCGGCCGCGCCTAGCGACCCTCGAAGGTCGGCTCCTCCCGGCTGAGGAAGCTCGCCACCGCGTTCTGATGGTCGGCGCTGAAGCCCATCGCGCGCTGCTCGCGTGCCTCGAACGCCATCGTCTCGGCGAGCGTCGCGGTGGCCGAGTAGGCCAGCGACCGCTTCACGGCGGCGTAGGCGAGCGTCGGGCCGGCGGCGAGGCGGGCCGCGAGCTCCTCGGCGGAGGGAGCGAGCAGCTCGTCGGGGACGATCGCCTGCACCAGCCCCAGATCCAGCGCACGCTCCGCCGGCATCCGCTCGGGCAGCAGCAGCATCGCGGTCGCGCGGGAGTGACCGACGATGCGCGGGAGGATCCAGCTCAGGCCGGCGTCGGCGGTCAGCCCGATGGCGGTGAACGCCGTCGCGAAGACCGCCGAACGGGATGCGATCCGGATGTCGCAGGCCAGCGCGAGTGCGAGCCCGGCGCCGGCGGCCGCCCCGGGGACCGCCGCCAGGACCGGCTTGTCCAGCGCAGCGAGCTCGGTGACCAGCACGTTCAGACCGTCGACCAGCGATTCGCCGAGGTCCAGCGGCTCGCCTGCCTCGACCGAGGCACGTAGTTCGCGGAGGTCCGCCCCGGCGGTGAACGCCCCGTTGGCACCGGTGAGGACCACGGCCCGCACGGTGTCGTCCGCGGCGACCTCGCGCACCGCAGCGAGCAGCGCGCGCTCGGTCGCCCCGGAGAGGGCGTTGCGGGAGCGGGGCCCGTCGAGGGTGATCGTCGCCACTGCTTCCGAGCGCGTCAGGTGCACCTGTGTACCGGTGGCAGGCTGCGTCACGAGGTCTCCTTCGAGGGTGCGGGGTGCCGGCGGGAGGTCCGGACCGATGTCCGTTCGCCACTGTGGCCGAACTTCCGCGATAATGGTCTGAACTGCACGGTCCCCGACCCAGGAAGAGGTGTACCGATGGCGGCCATGAAGCCGCGGACGGGTGATGGTCCGCTCGAGGTCACGAAGGAGGGCCGCGGCATCGTCATGCGGGTCCCGCTCGAGGGCGGCGGTCGCCTGGTCGTCGAACTCTCCGCCCAAGAAGCAGGCGATCTCGGGGATGCCCTGAAGTCCGTCGTCGGCTGAGCGACCTTTCGCTCCGCTCGTGAACGGCCGTCCCACCTCGGGGGGGCGGCCGTTACGTGCAACCGGGCACGAGCAGGTCGTCCGGGTCAGCCGATCCGCTCGCGTACGGCCTGCCGGACGTCGACGCGCGCGATCCGCAGCCCCCACAGGACCAGCGGGATCTGCAGGGGCAGCCGCCCGAAGGCGATGAGCTGCTCGACCAGCGACCGGTCGGACCAGTCCACGGCCATCTTCACGTTGCCGGGCAGGACCCCGACGAACAGCGCGGCGGCGACCAGGCCACCCCTGCGGCGGGTGGCCGGGGCAGCGAGCAACGCCGCGGTGGACAGCTCGACCACGCCGCTGCCGTAGGTCCAGGCTCGTGCACTGCCGGGTAGCCACTCCGGGATCAGCCCGTCGAACGGGCCGGGCAGCGCGAAGTGAAGGATGCCGGAGGTGGTCAGGACACCGGCCAGCAGCAGGGCCGACCGGCGCGAGCCGGCGTCGAAGCGCGAGACCACCGGGTCACTGGCCCCGACTGGCGGAGAGCTGCTGCTCGACCCAGGGCAGGCTGTGCGTGCCGTGCATGTGCTCCTGCCAGCCGTCGAGGAGCCGTGCGGCCTCGGCTTCGTCGACGACCCCGAGCACGGTGACGCGTAGCTCGTCGACGTCGGCCTGCTCGACGCCCAGCTGGTCGAAGTAGCGGGCGAGGATGCCGCCGCGGTGCGGCTCACGCACCGCGTACAGCTCACCGGTCTCCAGCACCAGGTTCACCCGGTACGTCGCGTGGGCGTCCTCGCGGCGGGTCCAGCCGTCGCCGAACTCGATCTCCTCCGAGTTGCGGCGACGCGGGTCGGCGTCGTAGAAGTCGGCGATGGAGTGGCCGGAGGTGTTGGAGTCAGTGGAGTCAGTGGACTGCGGGTCATCGGTCTGCGGGTCGTCGGGCACCGGCTCAGCCTTCCTCGGGGGAGACGGTTGCGGCGAGCAGGCCGCTCCCGACGGGCAGCAGCGCGGGGCTCAGCCGGCCGTCCTCCAGCACCTGCTCGCAGAGGCGGCGCAGGGCGGCTGATTCGGCGTCGCGCGAGCCGGTGTCGGCGGCCCGGGATGCACCGTCGAAGATCAGGACCCCGCCGGGGCGGATCAGGCGGACCACCTGCGCGAGGTAGTCCGGGTACTCGCGCCGGTCGGCGGAGCAGAAGACGATGTCGTAGGCCCGGTCGGCCAGGCGCGGGAGCACGTCGAGTGCCCGGCCGTTGATGAGCCGCGCCCGTGAGTTGGGGACGCCCTCGGCCGAGAACGACGCGCGAGCCAGGCGCAGGTGCTCGGCCTCGGCGTCGATGCTGGTCAGGACGCCGTCGGGGCGCATGCCCCGGAGCAGCCACAGCCCGGAAAGGCCGGTGCCGGTGCCCACCTCGACGACCGCCTTCGCCTGCGCGGTCGCGGCGAGCAGCCGCAGGGCGGCGCCCGCGGCCGGGCTGACCGGCACGATGCCGACCTCCTCGGCCCGGGCCCGGGCCGCGGTGAGCACCGCGTCCTCGAGCACGAACGACTCGACGAAGTCCTCGATCGTCATCTGGGCGACGGCCCCCGTATCTCGGCCGAGACTCACTCGGCGAATGGGATGAACTCTGGCGAAGAAAACGCTGCGCTTCGTCGTTCGAGCGCCCGGACGTGCACCGGGTTCTCCGACGCGCCGCGGCGGCGTCATCCTACGGGGCTGCGCTGCTGCCGGGGTGCTTCGACCGGCCACCTCCGCTGCGGTTGTCACCACTCGGTCACCTCCCTGCCAGGGAATTCACAGCCGGCGCCCCGAGGATGGGGAACGCGCCGGAGACCTGCGGCGTTGGCACCAATTGGCGCCACCGACCCGGACGGGGGACCATTGAGCGCATCTGCCACGTACTTCCCGGGCCGCGCATTCATCGGCGGCAGGGATCTGCCGAAGGACAGCGCGCCCGCGAGCGTGTCCGTGGGCGAGGCGGCGTCCGCGTGGGTGCCCCCGACGTGGGACGACGTGGTGCGCAACCACAGCGCCCGCGTCTTCCGGCTCGCCTACCGACTCACCGGCAACCGTCACGACGCCGAGGACCTCACGCAGGACGTGTTCGTCCGCGTCTTCCGTTCGCTCGCCGACTACACGCCCGGCACCTTCGAGGGCTGGCTGCACCGCATCACGGTCAACCTGTTCCTCGACCGGGTCCGCCGCGCGCAGAAGATCCGCTTCGAGGCGCTCCCGGACGACGCCGAACGGGTCGTCGGCCGTGAGCGCAGCCCGGAGGCGGCCGTGCTCGACGCCGGTCTCGACGCCGACATCGAGGTCGCGCTGGCCACCCTGCCGCCGGACTTCCGGGCGGCGGTGGTGCTCTGCGACATCGAGCAGCTGTCCTACGAGGAGATCGCCGCAACCCTCGGCGTCAAGCTCGGCACCGTTCGAAGCCGGATCAGCCGCGGGCGCGCCCTGCTGCGCGCCGCGCTCCCCGACCGCGCCCCGCGCACGCCCGCCGTCGTCGGCGGACCTGCCGAGGCCGCGAGCGATCTCGTCGCCCTCGACCGATCGGACGACCGGGAGCGCAGGTGAGCGGGCACCTCGGTCCGCTGGCAGCGGCTCTGGTGGACGATCAGCTGACCGGTTCCGTGCGGAACCGGGCGCTGCGGCACATCGCCGACTGCGAGGGCTGCCGGTTCGAGGTCGCCCAGCAGCGTGCCATGAAGGTGCGGTTGGACGGCCTCGGTGAGCCGGCGCTCCCGAGCTCGCTGCTCGACCGGCTGCAGTCGATGCGTCCGCTGGATGCAGGTGTGTCATCGGGTCCGCCCGCGGGCGCGCCCCTGGTTCCGCCGACACCGCCCGCGCCGGCCCCGCCGACGGCCGGGACCCGGCACGCAACCGTCCCGTCCGACGTATCCGGGCAGCTGCCCGGTCCCGGACCGCTCGGGCTCGGGTCGCAGGCCCGACCCTGGACCCTGTTCCACGGCCCGGTCGGTCGGCAACGGGTGCGTCGCGTCCTCGTCGGCGCGACATCGGTCGTGCTGCTCGGCGGTGGCGCCGCGTACGCCGCCGGCGGTCAGGACGCTTCGCCCATCCCGGTGCGACCGGCGGTCGAC
>JAVEDQ010000338.1 GCA_030840885.1 Frankiaceae bacterium | reverse complement strand
TCGGCATGGTCGTCAAGCAGCCGGGTCCGAGGTTGACGCTGCGCGACGCGACGAACCGACTGGAGCTCGCCTCGGTCGACGGTGCCGACCCGCTTCCGCCGTACGTGCGGCTCATCTCCGACGTCATCTCCGGCGACCGCACGCTGTTCACGCGACCCGACGGGCTGTCGCACGCCTGGGACTCGATCACGCCGTTGCTCGACAACCCGCCCGCGGTGCAGACCTACCCGCGCGGGTCGTGGGGACCGCAGGCCGCGAGCTCGCTGGCCGACCCGGAGGGGTGGTTCCTCGAGCGGGAGGACGCAAAGGACGGTTGACGGGTCTGCCGCTCACCGACGGTGCCTAACCGTCAACAAACCGACACCATTGCCCTCGGTCGGCAGGATCGGTGGGGTTCTAGGCTGTCGGGGTGCCCTCCACCGAGCGCGGAGCCCGCACCCGAGCTCTCATCGTCGCCGGCGCCAGCGAGCTGTTCGTCGAGCGCGGGTTCGACGCGACCAGCATCGGCGACGTCGTCGACCGCGTCGGGATCACCAAGGGCGCGTTCTACTTCCACTTCGACAGCAAGGTGCAGCTCGCCCAGGAGGTCGTCGAGGGCTACCGCAACTTCCTTCGCATGCTGCAACGAGATGCGGCCGCCGCGGAGGCCGAGCCGTTGCGCCGGGTGGCCCGGGTCCTGTTGCCGTTGGCGAGCAGCTTCCAGTCCAGCCACATCTCGCGCGCGGCGACGCGGCTGCTGGAGGAGAGCAACCAGCTCGAGCTGGTGCCGGTGATGAAGGTGCACATGCCGTGGTGGCAGGGCGTCCTCGCCGAGGCCGCGGCGCGTGATCAGCTCCGAGGCCTCGACGACCTCGACGCCTTTGTGTGGGCGATCAACGCCGCGGTTTACGGCACCATCAGCAACGGCTACGCCGCGTCCCGCTGGGCAGATCTCCCTCAGCGCATGTCGAACCTCATCCGCTTCTTCCTGATCCCCTCGCTCACGACGGAGGCGGCTGCCATGGTCGCGACGCAGCTCGACGGGCCTCCCCAGCTGGTGGGCGATCCGACCCGGTGACGTCGTCGTCGGACGCCGTCGTCGGCCGGACCCGTGAGGTCGAACTCCTGCTCGCCGCGCTCGATGCCGGCGCGCACGTCCTGCTCGAGGGCCCACCCGGAACCGGGAAGACCACCCTGCTGCGCGCCGTCGCAGCCGAGCAGGCCACCCCGTTCGTCTTCGTCGAGGGCAACGCCGAACTCACCCCGGCTCGCCTGGTCGGCCACTTCGACCCCGCGCAGGTGCTGGCCGCCGGCTACACCGCCGACACGTTCGTCGACGGGCCGCTGGCCGAGGCGCTGCGGAGCGGTGCCCTGCTCTACGTCGAGGAGGTCAACCGCGTCCCCGAGGAGACGCTGAACGTCCTGCTCACGGTGATGAGCGAGGCGGAACTGCACGTTCCCCGGCTTGGCCGCATCCCCGCCGGGCGGGGGTTCCGGCTCGTCGCCGCCATGAATCCGTTCGACGCCATCGGCACCGCACGCATCTCCTCCGCCGTCTACGACCGGGTCTGCCGGATCGCCATGGGCTACCAGACGGCCACCGACGAGCAGGCGATCGTCGGCCTGCGGGGTCCGGAGGTGCCCGAGGCCTGGCGGGCCACCGTCGTCGAACTCGTCCGGCGGACGCGGACGCATCCCGACATCCGCGTCGGCAGCTCGGTGCGCGGCTCCATCGACATGGTGCGGCTGACCGCAGCCCTCGCCGCGCGTCGCGGGGTTCCCGTCACCGACCGGACCGCCGGGTTGGACGCGGCGCTCGTCGCGCTGGCCGGACGAGTCCAGCTGGCTGACACTTCGGCCCGGACGGCTGAGGAGATCGTGCGCGGGCTCTACGACGAGCTCTTCCCGGTGAAGGTCGACGATCCGACCGACAACCCTGCCGACGACCCGGAGGGCGATGCGTCGGGGGAAGCCTGAGCCCGCCTCCGGCGGGCGGCACCCCTGACCCTTCTGCGGAGGACTCCTCGGCTGAAGAATCCCCCGCGGCGGCGGCGCAGATGCGTCCGCCCCCGCCTCGTGCGGCCCGCGGGGAACGCACCACGAGCCGGGCAGAGCTCGCGCGCCGTCCCCGCTTCGCCGAGATCTCCCCCGAGGTCGGGGTGCTCGACGAACAGGGCTTCGACGCCGCGCTCGCCGCCGACCCGGACGCCGCGCTGTCGCTGCTCGTCGACCTCGGCGCAGCCACGGACGAGAAGCTGCGGACCGCGGCCCGCCGACTGGCCGGGCAGGTCGTGCTCGACCTGTCGCGGCGCGGCACCCCGACCGGCTCCGGCATGGGGCGGCTGCGGGCCGTGCCTGCTGACCGCGGCGGTGACCTCGACGTGGAGGCCTCGATGGACGCGATCCTCGCCGGCCGGGCCGGGCGCCGGCCGCTGCGGGCCGAGGAGCTCACCGCCCGCACCTGGGCACGTCCGCGGCTGGCGTTGTGCGTGGTCGTCGACCGTTCCGGCTCGATGGAGGGCGAGCGGCTGGCCGCGGCTGCCCTCACCGCGGCCGCGTGTGCGCTCCGGGCTCCGGGCGCCTGCGGCGTGCTCGCCTTCGGCGGCGACGTGGCGGTGCTGCGGCCGGTGCGGGCGGACCGTCCGCCGGGTGAGGTCGTCGACCAGGTACTCCGGCTCCGGGGTCGCGGCACCACGGCCCTGGCCGCCGCGCTCCGGGCCGCCGAGCACCAGCTGGCGGCGGTTCGCGCCGACCGGCGGGTCGTCGTCCTGCACAGCGACTGCCGTTGGACCGACGACGACCCCCGGCCGGTCGCCCGTCGGCTCCCCGGGC
>JAVEDQ010000328.1 GCA_030840885.1 Frankiaceae bacterium | reverse complement strand
CCAGCCTGCCCGACTGGTACGACCAGGCCATCGACGGCATGGAAATCGGACCCTCCGCCGGCTCCTGCGGTACCGCGGCCCACCGCCGTGAGCCGGTCGTGGTGACCGACATCGAACTCGACCCGCTCTGGGACGAGTTCCGGGACCTGGCCCGACGCGCCGGGCTGCGGGCCTGTTGGTCGATGCCGCTCCTGGCGGACGGCGAGCTGGTCGGGACCTTCGCCATGTACTACCCGGAGCCGCGCGAGCCGAGCGAGGAGGACCGCGAGCTCGCCGCCATGTTCGCCCGGACGGTGACGCTGGCGATCCAGCGCGAGCGGCAGGAGAGCGCCCGGCTGGCCGCGGTCGCGGCCGAGGCCGACCAGGCCCGCCGGTTCTCCCGGTTGGCCGAGGTCTCGCTCGCGTTCGCCGCGGTCGAGACGCTCGACGACCTGGTCGACGTCGTCATCAGCAAGGGCGTCGAGGTCCTCGGCGCCGACGGTGGTGCGATCACGGTCCGGGATGAGGAGCTGGGGGTCGTCCATCTGTCGGTCAGCGCCGGCCTCGACGCGAGTGTGCCGGTCAGCTACGCCCAGATCCCGCTCGCCAGCCGCATCCCTGGCGCCTACGTCGCCCGGACCGGAGAGATGGTTCTGTTCCCCGACCGCGACGCGGCGCTCGCCTGGTCCGACGACATGCGCCCGATCGTCGACGCCACCGGCCGGGACGCCTGGGCGACGCTGCCGCTGAAGGTCGGCGGCCGGCTGCTGGGTGCACTCGTCGTCTCCTGGACCGAGCCGCGCACGTTCGACCGAGCCGATCTCGCCCTGCTGTCCGGGATGGCGGCGCAGTGCGCGCAGACGCTGCACCGCATCCAGACCCAGAACGCCCAGCGTCAGGCCGCCACAGCGGCGAAGCGGATGTCGGAGGCGTTCCAGCGGAGTCTGCTGACCCGTCCACCGCATCCGGACGACGTGACGGTCGCGGTGCGCTACCTGCCCGCGGTCGAGCAGGCGCAGGTCGGTGGCGACTGGTACGACGCGTTCTGCACCGCCGCCGGCGTCACCACTCTCGTCGTGGGCGACGTCAACGGCCACGACCGCGACGCCGCCGCGGGGATGGGCCAGATGCGCAACATCCTCCGGGGGCTGGTCTACGACTCCGACAGCAGCCCGGCCCACCTGCTGGGTCGGCTCGACGCCGCGTTGTCCGGGCTGCAGCTCAACCTCATGGCCACCGCGGTGCTCATGCAGACCGGCCCGCAGGTGCTGCTGCCCGACGGCACGCCCGCCGTCCCGCTGTCCTGGTCGAACGCCGGGCACCTGCCGCCGGTGATGCGACGCGCGGACGGCACCGTCGAGGTGCTACGCACCGAGCCGGATCTGTTGCTCGGGCTGTTGCCGGAGGTGGGGCGGCAGAACGCCACGAGCGTCCTCCCCGAGGGTGCCACGCTCCTGCTGTACACCGACGGGCTCGTGGAGCGGCGCGGCGAGGACATCGACGTCGGCATCGCCCGGCTCGCCTCCGCACTGGACGAGCTGGCGGACCTGCCCCTCGAGCAGCTCTGCAACGTGCTGGTCGACCGGCTGGCACCGGTCGGCGACGACGACATCGCACTGCTGGCGGTCCGCCCACGGACCAGGCTTCACGGTCCGTGGACGCCGACGATGGCCGACGTGCGCCTCGGACGGCATCTCGCGGTGGCCGCGGACCCCGCCGCGGTCGCCGAGGCGCGGCAGTTCGTCGCCGACGTCTGCGCCTCGGCGCTGGCCACCGGGGACGCGCAGGACACGGCGGTGCTGCTGACCAGCGAGGTGGTCACCAACGCCGTGCTCCACGCCCGTACGCCGGCGCACCTGACCGTCTGGGTCGATCCCACGCTCGTCCGGGTCCAGGTGAGTGACGAGTCCGTCGAGTTGCCCCACCCGGTCGAGGCCGACAACGAGGCGACCGGCGGGCGGGGCCTCGCGATGGTGGCGTTGCTGGCGAGCCGGTGGGGGGTCGAGCCGCGATCGACCGGCAAGACGGTGTGGTTCGAAGTCCAGATCTGACCGGCTCACCGGCTGACCAGCTAACTGACTGACCGGGTTAGCGCCGCCGTCTGTTCAGCCGGCGACGTCGGGCCCGGCGCGGGTGAGATCGAAGCGGAGCAGGCAGCGCTGCTCGGACTGCATCGCCTCGCGGTAGGCGTCCCAGTCCGGATGCTCACCCGAGAGGCGGCGGTAGTAGTCCACCAGCGGTTCCATCGCCTCGGGGAGAGAGACGACGCTGACGAGGCCCTCCACCTGCACCCACGGGCCGAAGAACGCGTCGGGGAACACGCACAGCCAGCCCCGCCCGGTGCGGCGCAGGTTCTTCACCTTGTAGGCGGTCTCCCGGCTGCTGACCACGACGCGCCCCTCGTCGTCCACGGTCGCGGCGACGGGGGAGAGCTGCGGTGTGCCGTCGCGGCGCTGGGTGGCCAGCACAGCGTGCGCATTCGAGCGGATGTAGCGGCGGGCGTCCTCGAGGTCCACCGTGCCGTTATACGACGCGGCGGGCGGACCTCCGGAGGCGGGGTCGGACTACCAGCCGGCGCGTTGGGCCCCGCGGCGCAGATCCTGTTCGTGCACGATCGCCGAGGCGAACCCGTGCGGGAGGTTGTGCTCGTCGCGGAGCCAGGAGACGCGCTCCTCGAAGCGCAGGAGCCCGGGTCCGCTCTCCAAGCGGCCGAACCACGTCGGAAGATCAGAGCCGGTCACGGTGGGGACCCTGTCGATGAGGGTCTTGTGGGTCTCCGACGAGTGGTGCAGCGGCATGCGCGCCTCCGAGGTCGAGCGATCAGCGGTCCATGGGCAGCAGCCTGACGCACGAACGCCCCCACGACAAGCCTCTGCGACGCGTTGCGGTGAGGTTGCGGCGAGCCGCGTAGCGTCGCTCCGACGCCGTCGGTGCTGCGGCGCTCGCATGCCGAGAACGCCGCCGTGAACTTGCCCGAGGAACACGATGCCCGCTTCGCCCGACGATGGTGCCGCGCGGCTCGCACTGCTCCGGGAGGAGCTGCGTCGGCTGCACGCGGCCGTCGAGTACTGGTCGCCGAGCCGATGGGAGCGTCCTGCTCGCGGCGCGGTGACCGCCGCCGGAACGGGCCGGTCGGCCGAGGTGATGGCAGAGCTCGTGCGGACGCTCGCCGTGCTCGCCCGGCAGGCCGGGTCGAGTGCGCCGGTCGATGCCGTACCCGGGTCCACGGGTGTGCACGCGTTGGCTGATCAGCTTGCGGTGGTGGCGGGCGAGCTGCTCGACACCCCGCAGCCGCTGGACGTCGTCGACGCGGCACAGGCGGCCGTCGCCGCGACCCGTACCGCGCTGTTCGGCTGACGCCGGAAACGACCTGACACCGGAAACGACGACGGGCGCGAGGACCGTGGTCCCCGCGCCCGTCGCGTACGTGCTCTCAGACAGTGCTCAGCTGGTGATTCTCAGCCGAGCCGCTCGATGATCATCGCCATGCCCTGGCCGCCACCGACGCACATGGTCTCGAGACCGAACTGCTTGTCCTGCGTCTGCAGGCCGTTGAGCAGCGTGTTGGTGATGCGGGCGCCCGTCATGCCGAACGGGTGGCCCAGCGCGATGGCGCCGCCGTGCACGTTGAGGCGGTCCAGGTCGATGCCCAGCTCCTTGTAGGAGGGGATGACCTG
>JAVEDQ010000305.1 GCA_030840885.1 Frankiaceae bacterium | reverse complement strand
AGCGCAACCCGCTCGGGCACTCGCGGCGATTGGTGCGCGAGCTCGTTGACGACGCACCCGCCTTCGTCGGTCCCGGGGACCTGGTGGGTGACGTCGCGGCGACGCTGCTGCGAACCGGGAAGGACGCGGTCCTCGTGCAGACCGACGACGGGATGATGCTCGGCGTGATCACGGAACGCGATCTGCTGCGGGCCCTTGCCGGCCAGGTGCAGCCACGAACCACGGACCGCTCGTGGGATCACACCCTGACGCTGTTCCAGCTGACGCCCGTGCTGCCCCACGGCTCCACCCCAGCTAGGAACCAGACGAGCGAGCCGCTCAGCTGAAGGGCAGCCTCAGCTGAAGGGCTGGGCCTTCAACAGGCGAGCCCACCGTGGGCGTCCGTCACGTGATCGACCGGGGCTGTGGGGTGCGGGTCCGCGACGAAGTCCGACGACGCGACGGGGACCGTTCGCCGCGGGATGGTCCTTGAAGCTGACCCATCCGCCGGGCCCCATGTCGATCCTCGTGCGCACCGGCGTGAGCCGGGCGGTGAGCGAACGGATCAGCGCCAGCGCCCCGACAGCCAGCGGGGCGGCGACCACCAGGCCGGCGACGTCGAAGACCCTGCGTGTGCGCAGTTGCCCGTCCTCGCGCCACACCATCATCAGCGGACGTCCGCTCTTGGAGCGGACCAGGCTGACCGACGCCTCGGCAGGCGAGACGGCATCGTCGTCGATCTGTTGGGGCTCGGGGAGAGCGACAGTCCGGGCAGTCCCGAGAGCGCCGTTCCTGGGGGCAGGAGTAGCAGGAGTGCGATTGTTCATGGTGATCCTTCGGAAGGTCACCGAGGTGTTCGGCGGGAGCCGTGTGGCACTCGAGGACACGACCGAATCGCGGCGTCCCCGCTCCGAACTGGCTGATCGCTCAGCGACCGCCACGTTACGCCGGGTCCAGCCGTCGCCGTCGGCAGAAGCCGTCGCTCGATCGGCGTAGGTTGTAGGGGCTGAGACCAGCCGACCCGGATGGGGCGCACCGCGAACTCTGCCGCGTGCCCTCGAGTGACCTTCGCTCGCCGCCGGGTGTCACGGTGAACTCCCTCCGGAGCCACCCATGTCGACAGACAACGTCCTCGAGGCGCTGCCCTCGGACCCATCGCAGGCCGTCAAACCACTGCGCCGTGGACGCGGTGACGCCGGCGCATCAGCCGACAAGTGCCTCATCAAGGCGGTCGGTCTCACCAAGCGGTTCGGCAAGAAGCTCGCCGTCGATGACCTCACGTTCGAGGTCCACCCGGGTCAGGTCACCGGCTTCCTCGGCCCCAACGGGGCCGGCAAGTCCACCGCGATGCGCCTCATGCTCGGGCTGGACGGCGGTGGCGGCCGCACGACCTTCGACGGAGTGCCCTATCGGGAGCTCCGCGATCCAGCCAGGGAGGTCGGGGCGCTGCTGGAGGCCAAGGCGTTCCACCCGACGCGCAGCGCGCGCAACCACCTACGGATGTTGGCCGCCCCCAGC
This sequence comes from Frankiaceae bacterium, assembly GCA_030840885.1. Taxonomy (GTDB): domain Bacteria; phylum Actinomycetota; class Actinomycetes; order Frankiales; family Frankiaceae; genus JAVEDQ01. Next base: position 4,285 of record JAVEDQ010000305.1, on the reverse strand, counting down.
CGCATCTCCGACCGACGCGTCGACGAGGTGCTCGAACTCGTCGGCCTTGCGTCGGTCGCGGGCAAGGGACCGAAGAGCTTCTCGCTGGGCATGAGTCAGCGCTTGGGTCTTGCGGTTGCGCTGCTGGGCGACCCTCGGGTGCTGATCCTGGACGAACCGGCGAACGGACTCGATCCGCAGGGCATCAACTGGCTCCGCAGCTTCCTGCAGTCCTTCGCGGAATCGGGACGCACCGTGCTCGTCTCCAGCCATCAGCTCGCGGAGATGGCACAGATGGCCGACCACCTCGTCGTCATCGGACGGGGCCGCTTGATCAGTGATCTGCCGACTGACGAGTTCGAGTCCCGGTGGTCACTGAAGAGCGTCAGCGTTCAGAGTCCGCAGAGCGAGCAACTGCGTCGACTGCTGATCGACCGCGGGGCCACGGTGCAGTCGCCCCACGGTGATGCGTTCGTGGTCACGGGACTCGACCAGGCGCAGATCGGAGATGTCGCCGCCGGCGCGGGGATCGTGCTCCATGAGCTCGCAACCCGCGTCGCGTCACTGGAGGAGGCGTTCCTCGAGGCCACCGCCGACGCGCAGGAGCACCCCATCCGGACGACGTCCGATCTGAGTGCGGCATGAGGGGCGCCCTGGTCCAGGAGTGGATCCGGCTGCGGACGCTGCGCTCGACATGGTGGCTCAGCGGCGTGTCCCTGGTCGTCACGACGATGTTGGCGGTCGCCTTCACGCTGACGGCGGGGACGTCGACGGCCGCTCGTCTCGGTCTCCCGCGCGGAGCAGGTTCCCCTGCCGTCCTCGGGGACCAGGCGTCGTTCGCTCTCGTGCTGTCCTCCGCGATGCAGATGACCACGCTGCTGGTGGGCCTCATCGGGGTGTTCGCGTTCGGGCACGACTACCGGCACGGCACCATCCTGCCGATGCTGACCAGCGTCCCCCGGCGTAACTCCCTGGCCTCGGCGAAGCTGGTGGGGGTGGCGCTGTGGGCAGCGGCGGTGGGCGTGCTCTGCATCGCCCTGTCCGCCGTGGTTCTCGTGGTCGTCGGGGGAGGCCGCTTCGCGCCGGGGGTCGGGTTCGCGGACGGCCGCACCGCGCGGGTCGTCGGCGGCACCGTCATCCTCGTCGTGCTGTTCTCGCTCATCGGGCTCGGCCTGGGTTGGCTGCTGCGCAACGTCCCCGCCGCGGTCAGCCTGCTGTTCGTCCTGCCGGTGGCCGTCGAGCCGATCCTGCGGGTGCTGCTGTCGGTGGATGCGCTGCATTCGCTGGCGGGGGCCGGTCGCTTCCTGCCGTTCACCGCCGGCGGCCAACTCGTCGCGTACACGACCAAGGTGGATCCGAGCGTGCCCGAGGCGTTCCGCAACGATCTGTCGCCGCTCGCCGGCGGGCTGACCTTCACCGCCGTCGTCGCCGTCCTGCTGGTCATCTCGGCGGTGCTCTTCCGACGTCGCGACGCCTGACCGCCGCCCGGTCAGGCGTCGGTCGCCGGTGCAAGGGGAGGCCCCGTCAGCCAACGTCCGGTGAGCCGGGAGGGGGAGACCCGTATGACGTCGAGACGGGGACCAGGTGCCCACGGGTGGGGGCCGGTCCGGTCGCCTTCGCGGAGGTTCCCGTTCGCCCGCGGCTCGCGCGTGACGCGACCGCTGGCGACGACACTCCACCCTCGGCCGGTCTCCTCATCGATCTCGTCGACCTCGAACGCCACGACATCGCGACGGATGGCCGCCTGGAGCTTGGGTCCCGGACCGGTGGCGATCAAGACATCCCCGCCGTCCATGCTGTAGTTCACGGGAAGGATCAGCGGCTGCTCGGCCCGGTTGACGAAAGCCAGCCGGCCGAGTCGGCGCGTGGCGAGAAGACGACGGCACTCACTGCTTGTCAGGGCGACGAGATGGCGTTCGCCGCTGACATCCCCTGCTACCTCCTGACCCGGAGGTACGACCTCGCCGTCCGCGTGGTCCAGGCTTGCCATCAAAGCGTGACGTTCCTCCACGGACCGTCCGATCTCGGCGGCGGCGAGCCGCGCGTTGGCGATGGCGGATCGAGCGGTCGGGTCGAGGGAACGCAGCAGCGTCCACGGCGAGAACTGTTGCCGAACGGTCATGGCAGGGCTCCTTCGGTCAGGGCTTAGTTCGTCTCGGGTGGCACCGGGTGCGGCACCACGACGACGGGGCAGTGGGCGTGGGAGGCGACGTGGGCGCTGACGCTGCCGAGCAGCAGGGTGCGCACGGCGCCCCGACCGCGGCTGCCGACCACCAGCAGGTCGGCAGCCATCGAGGCAGCAACGAGAACGTCCTGCGCGAACCCCTGACAGACCAGCTGGCTGATCTCGAGATCGCCCCCGCGCACGCTGTCGGATTCCACCTCGACCTCGACCTCGACGTGGCGCGCCCGCTCGTCGACGGCCGCCAAGTCCGCGGCCGGAATGTGGGCTGCCGGTGGGTCCAGCGGCCAGGTGCGCACGATCTCCAGCGGCACTGCGCGCAGCCGGGCCTCGTCCGCCGCCCAGAGCAGCGCGGCATGAGCTCCGGCCGACCCGTCGATACCCACCACGACCGGGGCCGGCCGGGCGGCGGCGGGGACTGCAGGAGCGGCGGCCTGCTGCGCTATCTCGGTCATTCCGGTACCCCTCAGCGATCAGCCGGCTTCTTCGGCCCGAACGACGACGACCGGGCCGCCGGCGTTGCTGACGCAGTGCTGGCTGACGGAGCCGAGCAACATGCCGCTGAACGCCCCGTGTCCCCGGCTACCGACGACGAGGAGTGACGCGTTCTCGGCCTGCTGCAGCAGGACCTGTGCCGGATGGCCTTGGAAGACCAGGGCCTGGACCCCGTCGGGTGGCGCGTCGTCACCCAGGTCGGCCACCATCTGCTTGAGAACGACGCCGGCATCGCCTGCCAGATCCATCTCGTACGGCATCCCGCCGAAGCCGACGCCGTACATGTCGGGCCAAGCCCAGGCGATGACCGCGTGGAGTGGTGCGTGAGTCAGCCGAGCTTGCCGTGCTCCCCAGGCCAGCGCTTTCGCGCTGCCGGGGGAGCCGTCGACGCCGACGACGACAGGGCGTGTTGTCGTTGCTGTGCTGTCCATCAGAACTCCTTCTGGGGGGACTCTCGTGCTGGGTGAACCGCCATCGAGCGGCGATGCAGCGGAGGAGCGGGCGCAGGTGGCGTCGGCGAAGCGAGGCGAAGGCGGGTTCCTCGAAGGAGGGCACCGAGAGCGTCCGACGGTGAGCGTGACGCTCAGGAGGGTGCAGCTGTTCGCAGCAACCCCGGCCCGGACCGGCTGAGTATTCAGCTTCTGCAACGTACGCCGTCGCGGCAGCGCGCGCGGGCACGTCACCAGGGGCGTACGTTCAAATGGCTGAGTCTCAGCCAGGCCCGGAACGGGAGCGCCGCGAACTGCCGCGACCCCGGAGCGCGATGCTCGTCGCCGGACGTTCCCGTGAGCTCGCACATCGAGGCACCTTCATGACGCTCAGTGACGCACCAGCGAAGCCGGTGGTCGTCGGCGTCGACGGTTCCCCGGCGAGCCGGGAAGCGCTGCACTGGGCAGTACGGCAAGCGCAACTGACGAAATGTCCGGTGCGTGCCGTTATCGCCTGGCGTTGGCCGATCGAGTACGGCAACGTCCCGCCGGCCATCGAGGTGGATCTACGGGTGGACTCGGCACAGACCCTCTCGGCGATGGTCGACGAGGTACTCGAGAAGTTCCCCGACATCCACCTGGAACAGGTGGTCCGGGAGGGGCGGTCGGCAGAGGTCCTGCTCGAAGAGTCAGCAGCTGCCTCGATGCTCGTGGTCGGCAGCCGCGGTCATGGCGCCTTCACCGGGATGCTGCTGGGCTCGGTCAGCGCTCACTGCGTTGCACACGCGAATTGTCCGGTCGCGGTGGTGCGGAATAGTGCCGCTGCCTCAGGGGCTGAAAGCGGTGCCGAGTGACGTGCGGCTACGGGTGCTTGCGGTAAGCGATCGCGACGGCGACGATCCGGCCGACAGCGATCGGCTCAGGTTGCTGAGTCCCGTGGTCGACCGCCTTGAGGAGGACCAGTGCGTGCTGCAGATGTCATGACGAAGCCGGTGGTGACGGTCCTCCCCGGCGCAGCGCTGAAGTCTGTCGCCCAGCTGCTCGTCGAGCGGGGGATCGCGGCTGCGCCGGTGGTCGACGAGACGGGCGCTCTCGTCGGGATGATCAGCGAAGCGGAGGTGATGCGACTGCAGCTGCACGAGGACCCCCGTCGCCACGCCCGCCCGGTGCAGCAGACCGAGGGTCGCGTCGCGGAGCACGT
>JAVEDQ010000242.1 GCA_030840885.1 Frankiaceae bacterium | reverse complement strand
TCCGCGCGCGGTGGGTGACGCTCCTGCCGCGCGATCCCGAGCTCCCGGGCTCCACCGCCGTCCGGTTGACCGGCAGGCAGCTGGTGCCGGCGGTGTTGCCGCTGGCCCTCGTCGGCGCGGCCGGCGTTCTGGCCGCCGCGGCTGCCGGTCGGATGGGCAAGGGCGTGCTGCGGATCCTCGCCACCGTCGTCGTCGTGCTCGCCGGGCTCGGCCTCGCTGTGCTCGCCGCGCCGGCCGCCGCCGATCCGGCCTCCTCGGGGCGCTCGCTGGAGGTGGCTCGGCAGGCGACGGCCACCGTCGGCTCCCAGGCAGCACCGGTCGGCTGGGTCGCCGTCGCGGCAGGAGCGCTCGTCGCCCTCGCCGGCTGCGTCGCGCTCGCGGGTGGCCGCAGCTGGCCAGGGCTCGCGGCGCGCTACGAGCGGGACGCGTCGGCCGACCTGCGAAGCGGGCAGACCCGGACGACCGCAGCCCATACCTCACCATGGGACGCGATCGAGCGGGGCGACGACCCCACCCGCTGAGCCACTCGCGGCTCCGCCCAGCCCGACGTCGGTCGCCTCCGGGGAAATTGATGGTGCACGAGGGATGGCTCGCCTCCGGAAGGTGGGTAGGCAGGGCGCGACCTGCCCCAGCATTCCGCCCGCACGAACGGCAAGGAGCCACCGATGGCGACCGACACCAACGAGACCTCCGAGGACGAGCGGGACGACAAGAACGACTCGAACGACAAGAACGACAAGAACGACAAGAACGCGAAGGGCGAGGGCTCGGGCCGCGAATCCTCATCCGAGGACCAGTCCGGTGACCAGTCCGGCGCCGACGAGCGCGCCGAGGAGGACAAGCCGTTCGAGGACGCCGACGAGAGAAGCCAGGAGGAGCTCGCCGAGGAGACCCGCGAGGCCGAACGGAAGCAGGCCGAGGAGAGCAAGAAAAAGGCCGGCAGCGTCATCCTGATCGCCAGCGGCATGCTCGCCGCGATCGGGCTCCTCGTGCTCCTGCTCAGCACCGAGGTCAAGCAGGGCAACCCGCCGATCGAGCACCCACTCGTCGAGCAGATGCTCGCCGGTATCGGCCTCATCGACCTCGTGCTCGCCGGCCTCATCTTCATCCGGAAGAACTGGCCCCGCACCCTGGTGCTGGTCGCGATGCCGTTGACGATCGTGCTGCTGCTCCTGAACATCAGCCTGCTCGGTCCGGCGCAGTTCGTCGTGTACATCCTGTGCCTGGCCGAGATGTACGTGATGTTCCGGCAGCCGATCCTCGACGAGTTCGACGCTCCGAAGGAGTAGCCACCTCCCACGCATGGCCTGACGCAGGACTTACCGTCCTGGGCAGGATTCGTGGGGGAGGGAACGTGTCGCAGTACGCAAGGCGGGTCGTCGATGCGCCTCCCGCTGGTCCGGCAGGTCCGGCGGCGCGCGCGGCCGGTGTCCTTCTTCCGGTCAGCGGCGGCATCACCGTCCTCGGGGCCCTGCTGTTGTTCGGCGTAGCGGTCCTCGGCATCGGCGGCAGCCTGCTGGCGCTGCTCTCGCTCGGCTGCGGCGCGCTGCAGGTCGTGCTCGGGACACAGCAGTCGGCTGCGCCCGTCCGGAGCCAGCACCCGGAGGCGTGGCGGGCAACCGTGTTCTGCTGCCTGGCCAGCAGCGTGGTCGCCATGCTGTTGCTCCCCGTCGGCAGCGGCGCGACGTTGGTCGCCGTACTCCTCCCGCTGGTGGTCGTGGCCCTGCTCCTGGCCGGTGACGCGCCGAGCATCACCCGCAGGCTGCGCGACAGCGTTCCCGGCCGGCGCAGTCGGGGTTCGGGAGGCCCGGGAGGCTTCCGCACCCGGCCGTAGGATCGGGCCATGCCGTCGGTCCTCGAATCCATCGTGGACGGGGTGCGGATCGACCTCGCCGTGCGCGAGGCGGCACTGCCACTCGCCCGGCTCGAGGCCGACGTCACGCCGGCCGTCCCCGCCGGGCGCGGGCTGGCTGCGTTGAGCGGCCCGGACGTCGCGGTCATCGCCGAGGTGAAGCGTCGGTCGCCGAGCAAGGGTGCGTTGGCCGAGATCCCCGACCCGGCCGTCCTCGCCGCCGCCTACGCCGCCGGCGGAGCCGCCTGCATCTCCGTGCTCACCGAACAGCGCCGATTCGGCGGCAGCCTCGCCGACCTCGACGCCGTCCGCGCCGCGGTGGACCTGCCGGTGCTGCGCAAGGACTTCGTCGTCACGCCGTACCAGGTGGTCGAGGCCCGGGCGCACGGCGCCGACCTCGTGCTGCTCATCGTCGCCGCCCTGGACCAGCCGCTGCTCAGTGACCTGCACGCCCAGATCGAGTCGTTGGGCATGACCGCGCTGGTCGAGGTGCACGACGAGGCCGAGGCCGAGCGCGCCGTCGCGATCGGCGCGCGGTTGATCGGCGTCAACGCGCGCAACCTCAAGACCCTCGAGGTCGACCGCACGACCTTCGCCCGCGTCCGACCGCTGCTCGGTCCCGACGTGACGGTGGTGGCCGAATCCGGGGTCCGGGACGCCGACGACGTGCGCGGGTACGCCGCTGCCGGCGCCGCCGCGGTGCTGGTGGGGGAGTCCGCGGTCACCGGGGGCGACCCGCGCAGCGCCGTCGCCGCCCTCGCCGCCGCCGGCCGCGCCGCGGTACGCACCCCGCCCACCCCTTCAGGAGCGTCCCGATGACCGCCGTCCCCCTCGCCGAACAGGGCCCGGAGCGCACCCGGGTGCCCGACGAGACGGGCCACTTCGGCCCCTACGGCGGTCGGTTCGTGCCCGAGGCGCTGGTCGCCGCGCTCGACGAGCTGGTCGCCGAGTACGCCCGGGCCGCCGCCGACCCGGCCTTCGCCGCCGAGCTCGCCGCGCTGCAGAAGAACTACGTCGGCCGGCCGACGCCGATCACCGAGGCTGCGAGCCTTCGCGCGCTCGTCGCCGAGGAATCCGGTGGGCCGGTGGCACGGATTCTCCTCAAGCGCGAGGACCTCGCCCACACCGGTTCGCACAAGATCAACAACGTGCTGGGCCAGGCGTTGCTGACCAGGCGCATGGGCAAGACGCGCGTCATCGCCGAGACCGGCGCCGGCCAGCACGGCGTGGCCACGGCCACCGCCTGCGCCCTGCTCGGGCTCGAGTGCGTCGTCTACATGGGCGAGGAGGACACGCGCCGGCAAGCTCTCAACGTCGCCCGGATGCGTCTGCTCGGCGCCGAGGTCGTCCCGGTCACCACCGGCAGCCGCACGCTGAAGGACGCCATCAACGAGGCGATGCGCGAATGGGTCGCCAGCGTCGACGAGACCCACTACTGCATCGGCACCGTCATGGGGCCGCACCCGTTCCCGTCGATGGTCCGGGACTTCCAGCGGATCATCGGCGACGAGGCCCGTGCCCAGCTGCTGGAGACCGAGGGCCGGCTGCCCGACGCCATAGCGGCGTGCGTCGGCGGCGGCTCCAACGCCATCGGGATCTTCACGGCGTTCCTCGACGATCCGGGGGTGCAGCTCGTCGGCTTCGAAGCCGGTGGCGACGGCGTCGACACCGACCGGCACTCCGCGACGATCACCGGCGGCAGCTCCGGCGTCCTGCACGGCATGCGCAGCTACCTGCTGCAGGACGAGGACGGGCAGACGCTGCCGACCCACTCCATCTCGGCCGGCCTGGACTACCCCGGAGTCGGCCCCGAGCACGCCTGGCTGCACGACAGCGGCCGCGCCACCTACCGGGTCGTCGACGACGCGGCGGCCATGCTGGCGTTCTCGATGCTGTCCCGCAGCGAGGGCATCCTCCCGGCCATCGAGAGCGCGCACGCCGTTTCCGGCGCCGTCGGGCTCGCCCGTGAGCTCGGCCCCGACGGTCTCGTCCTGGTGAACCTCTCCGGCCGGGGCGACAAGGACGTCGACACCGCCGCCCGTTGGTTCGGCCTGGTCACCGGCGAGCAGGTGGCCGAGGCCGAACTCGCCTCCGACGTCACCATGGGCGACGCCGGCGATTCCGGTGAGGGCTGGTGAGCAGCCATCCTGCAGGCGAGACCGTGACCGGCCGGCTGTCCGAGGCCTTCACCCGTGCCCGCTCCGAGAACCGGGCCGCGCTCGTCGGCTACCTGCCGGCCGGCTTCCCCACCGTCGAAGGCTCGATCCGGGCGATGCAGG
>JAVEDQ010000229.1 GCA_030840885.1 Frankiaceae bacterium | reverse complement strand
GGCCCCGAGCCAGAACAGCGCCGCTCCCAGCCCGCCGGCGGCGCCTGCTCCCGGCACGTCGACGGGCAGGCCGACCTGCCGTGCCCACTCCCCCATGCGGACATCGAGCCGTTGCACCGCCGAGGCGTCGGCACCCTTCTGCGGACCGAAGGTCGCGGCAGCGCCGTTGGGGCCGAGCAGCGGATTGTCCACGTCGCACAATGCGACGAGCTCACGGGCCCGCAGCGCCTCGATCTCGTCGTCGGCGAGGGCTTCGATGACGCCCCGGCCGCCGTCGCTCGTCGCGGAACCGCCCAACCCGACGACGATGCGCCGACCAGCCCCTCCGCCGCTGTGCCGCAGCGCCTCGCGCAGCAGCGGGGCCAGTCCGGCACTGGTCGCCCGCTCGGCGTCACGCTCCGCCGGGTCGACCAGGTGCAGCCCGACGGCCATGGCGCTCTCGACGAAGACGGCGTCGGCGGTGACCAGGATGTCGGCCGGCAGGGGACGGTCGAACGGATCGCTGGTCACGACAGGGATGCGATCGCCGCCGAGCGCGTGTTCGACGACGTCGAGCAGCCCCGGGCCGCCGTCGGAAAGCGGCACCATCACAACCGTGCCGTCGGCGTCGACCGCGCGCCACCCGGCGGCCATCGCCTCGGCCGCCTCGGTGGCCGAGAGGGTGCCGGCGAACTTGTCCGGCGCGATCAGGACGCGCATGAGACGCCTCGCACAGTAGTTTCGGGGCTCGCCCGGGAGCCGGAGTCCGTGTCAGAATAAGTCAAGCTGACGATAAGTCGGGAGACCGGGTCCACCGGCACGCGACCGCAGCACTGAGCAGGACCGAGCAGTACCGAGCAGCACCGAGGAGCGCGAGCGATGACCGTCGACCTCGATCCCGTCCGGCGGATCTCCCGGCCGGGTTCGCCGATCAGTTCGCCCATCGGTCCTGGGACCGTCCCCGAGCCCACGCCGTCTCCGCTGGCCCTGCTGCTGCTCGGCCGGGACGCCGACCCGGCCAGCGAACGCGGCGTCGCCTGTCCCGGTGAGCTGCCCGCCGCGTCCGATCCGACGCTGGTCGAGCGCGCCCGCGCAGCCAAGCAGGCTCTTGGCGACCGACTGTTCGTCCTCGGCCACCACTACCAGCGCGACGAGGTCATCGCCTTCGCCGACGTCACCGGCGACTCGTTCAAGCTCGCACAGCAGGCCGCGGCCAGGCCGGCAGCCGAGTTCATCGTCTTCTGTGGCGTGCACTTCATGGCCGAGAGCGCCGACATCCTGACCTCTCCCGAACAGGCTGTGATCCTTCCCGACCTCGCCGCCGGCTGCTCGATGGCCGACATGGCCACCGGCGAGCAGGTCGACGAGATCTGGGACGTCTTGGCCGACGCCGGTGTGGCTGACGTGACGGTGCCGGTGAGCTACATGAACTCCTCGGCCGCGATCAAGGCGTTCACCGGCCGGCACGGGGGCACCATCTGCACCTCGTCGAACGCCAAGCGCGCCCTCGACTGGGCCTTCGACCCGGATGGCGGCCGCGGCGAGAAGGTGCTGTTCCTGCCCGACCAGCACCTCGGGCGCAACACTGCCGTGCTCGAGATGGGCATGTCGCTGGACGACTGCGTCCTCGTCGACCCCCACAAGCCCAACGGCGGGCTCACCGTCGAGCAGATCCGCAACGCGAAGATGCTGCTGTGGAAGGGCCACTGCTCGGTCCACGGCCGCTTCTCGCTCGACTCCGTGGCCGACGTCCGCGCCCGGGTGCCCGGCATCCGCGTGCTCGTGCACCCGGAGTGCCGGCACGAGGTCGTGACCGCCGCCGACGAGGTGGGCTCGACCGAATACATCATCCGCGCCGTCGAGGCCGCACCGCCCGGCACCGCCTGGGCCATCGGAACCGAGCTCAACCTCGTGCAGCGGCTCGCCAAGGCGCACCCGGAGCAGACGATCGTGTTCCTCGACCGCACGGTGTGCTTCTGTTCGACGATGAACCGGATCGATCTGCCCCACCTGGTGTGGACGCTCGAGTCCCTCGCCGCGGGCGAGGTCGTCAACCGGATCACCGTGGACCCGCAGACCTCGGCGCACGCCCGCGCCGCCCTCGACCAGATGTTGGCGCTGCCCTGATGCCCTCGCTCCGCAAGATGCCCTCCCTCCGCAAGCAGCCCACGCGGCCGCCCGCGCCCGAGCCGGTGGTCATCGTCAAGCCTGGCGGGAAGGGCCGCGCGACGCCGAGCCGGAAGGACGCCGAAGCGGCGCGCCGATCACGCCCGGCGGCCGGTGGCGGCGACGGGAAGGACGGCAAGCGCGCCGCTCGCGACGAGCGGCGTCGTCAGGCCAGCGGGTACCGCGAGGCGATGATGAGCGGCGACGTCAGCCGCCTGCCTCCGCGGGAGCGCGCACCGGAGCGGGTGCTGGCCCGCGAGGTCGTGGACGGTCGCCGGAACTTCGGCCCGATCTTCCTGCTGCTGCTCGTCCTCAACTTCGGCACGAGCGTCGTGTCGTCGGTCGGGATCAGGCTGCTGTTCACCTACCTGCTGATGCTCGGGCTCATCCTCTTCGTGCTGGACGCCGTCCTGCTCGCCCGCACCGTGAGCCTGGCGGTCCGCAAGCGCTACCCGCAGAGCACGGTGCCGGTGAAGGTCTATTCGGTGCAGCGCGCGCTGCTTCCAGGTCGTTTCCGGATGCCTCGACCGCGTGGGCCGGTGGCCGGATGGCTCCCGGCGCAACTCCGCGACAGGTTCCGCCGCCGCTGACGAAGGGCTCGACGCGGCCTCCGGGGACCTCTGGCGCTATTCGGCGGAGAGGCTCATCGGCCCGTAGACCTCGCGGCTGCCGTCGAGCAGCGTCACCTGTGCGACGCCGGCATGCAGCAGCTCCGGCCAGGCTTCGCCGAGCCACGATTCAGCGTCTCCCTGCGACGGGAAGGTCTCGGCCGCTGGGGCCTCATCGACCTCCACCGGGTCGCCGTCGGCCGACTCGTACCGCCACGTCCACGCCACCGAAGTTCTCCGTCCACTGTTGTTTGCGAAGTACTGGGGCCGGCACCTGTGCACCGGCTCGCGGCGGGTTCCTCCCCGGCGGCCCGGCACTCACACGGGCCGCCCGGCCGTGACGCCGCAGCTCGCAAAAGCAGGCCGTCAGGTGTGGGCACAGCTCGTCGCCGACTACGCTCGGTGCGATGCTTCGACAACCCGCGCCGGCCAAGCGCAGGCGCCTCGGCGCGTTGCTGGTGGTGGCCGTCGTCGCGGCATTGACGCTCGGCCCGGCGCCTGGTGCCGTTGCCGACACCCGACCCACCCTGGCGCCCGACGAGCTGCTGAGCGTGGCCAGCCAGGCGGCGGGCTGGTTGGCCGGCACGCAGCTGGCCCCTGACGGTTCCCTTGCCAACCAACTCGGCCGTCCCGACCCGGTGTCGACAGCGTCAACGGTGTTGGCGATGCGGGCCGCGGGACTGGTCTCCGAGGCCGACGCTCCGACGCGGTGGCTGGAGCAGCACGTCGAAGCACTGGCCCGCGACGGGCAAGGCGATTCCGCGACAGGCCTGGCGCTCGCAATCCTCGTCGCCCACACCCAGGGACTTCCCGTTGAGACCTTCGGCGGCCAGGACCTGCTGGCACGCCTCACCGCGCTGCGGAACCCCGACGGCCATTACGGCCCGGCGAGCAGCGCATTCGGGTCCTACGATCCCTTCGGTGACGTCGCCATACGTCAGTCTCTGGTGTTGAGCGCCCTCGGGGCCGCCGGTCGCACGGACGCCGCCGCCGCCGATTGGCTCGAGCGACGTCAGTGTCCGGACGGCGGGTGGGCGCTGCAACAGGGGGACGTGCCGGGCCCGTGCACCGCCTCGCCCCACACGACCGGCTACGCCCTGCAGGGCTTGTCCGCCGTCGGGCGCGAGGTCCCCCGTCGTGCGCTGAGGGCGCTCTCCCGGCTGCAGCGGCCGGACGGCGGCTTCGGGCAGCTCTACCCCGACAGCGACGCCCTGGCCACCGCGGCGGCGCTGCAGGGGCTCATCGCCGCCGGCGTCGACCCCAACACCGACCGATGGCGCAAGGGCGCCGGCGGCGACGCAGCGACGCCGTTCACCGCGATGCTCCGGTTCAGCATGAACCAGTCGGGCGGGTTCTCCCTCCTGAAGTCCGGCGCGCCGGACGCCGGGGTCACGGCACAGGTCACCATCGCGGCCGCCGGTCAGCGCCTCCCGCTGCTTGCCCCCGGCGCGGAGCCCGACCCGGCGGGCGACACCGCAGGCAGCCCCTCGGCGGAGCCCTCGGGCGACGGCACGTCCGCCGGGTCCGGATTGACGACGGGTTCGGACGGCTTCTCCAGCGGGCTGCTGCTGAGCGGTGGCGCGGTGGCGCTGGCCGCGATCGGTGGTTACTCCCTGGGGCGTCGACGGCGGCCGAGCGACTGAGATCTCTGCTCGTGTTCGGTCGGGTGCGTCGTCCGCGGCACGTGAGCTCGGTGGACCGTGCTGGCCCCGGACGGCGAGGCCAGGGCCGGTAACGTGCTCGCGGTGGAGGTGCGCCTGCTCGGGACCGGGTCGGCGGACGGCTGGCCGAACCCCTGGTGCAGCTGCGCCTCGTGCGACTGGGCCCGCACCGCCGGCGAGCTGCGGACACACACCTCGGCGCTGGTCGACGGCGTCCTGCTGCTCGACTGCGGTCCCGACGTTCCCCGCGCGGCCTCCCGCGCCGGCGTCTCGCTGGGCTCGGTGCGCTGGATCCTGCTCGGGCACGCCCACCCCGACCACACCGGCCCGCAGTCGTTGCTGTGGCGGCCCTGGGCGACCGCCGGGACGGCGCCGCTGGAGATACTGGGCCCACCCGCGTCCGTCGCGGCGTGCCGCGCCTTCCTCGACGACCACCCCGACGACGCCGTGACGCTCACCGAGGTCCACCCCGGTGACCTCCTGGAGCGGGGCGGCTACCGGCTACGCGCCTGGGAGGCCGAGCACGGCGGGCCGGCCATCCGGCCGTCGCTGCTCTGGGACGTCGAGAGCCCGGAGCGGCCGGGGACGGAAGGCAGGCGCCTGCTCTACGGCTCCGACACGCTGCCGCTGCCGGACGAGCGGCTGCCGACCGGCCCCTACGACCTGGTCCTGCTGGAGGAGACCTACGGCGACGGGCCGCCGTTCGG
>JAVEDQ010000222.1 GCA_030840885.1 Frankiaceae bacterium | reverse complement strand
CTCGATCTGCAGCGCCCCGGTGCTCGTCCGGAAAAGCAGGTCGTTCAGGCAGTGCCCGAACCGCGACACCATGATGAGGGTCCGGTACGGCGCTCCCGCGCTCCACAGCTCCCAGGTCATGCCGAAGCGGTCCGCCACCGAGCCGAACCCGGCGCGTAGGCTCTCCAGGTCGACGGCGGGATCGGTGGTCTCGACCCGCACACGCATGAAGAACTGCCCCGTCTCGGCGTCGCCGAACTGCTGGCTCTCCATGATGTTGCCGGAGTGCTCGAGCAGGAACCCGGAGACCGAGTGCACGATCCCAGGCGTGTCGGGGCAGAGCAGAGTCAGTACGAAGTCGCTGCTCGAGGTGGCGTCGGTCATGTCGAGCAGTATGGATCGCGCACTCCACTGGTGTCGCGTCACATGCACTACTGTCTCGTCATGAGCAACGCAATTCTGGGCGGGGTCGGGGCCGGTGATGCGTCGAACACGGTCCAGTCGGTCGACCGGGCCGTGTCGATCCTCGAGATCCTGGCCCGATCCGGGGACGTCGGCGTCACCGAGCTCGCCCAGGAGCTGGGCGTGCACAAGTCGACGGCGTTCCGCCTGGTGGCTGCGCTGGAGCGCCGCGACCTCGTGGAGCAGAACTCAGGCCGCGGGAAGTACCGCCTCGGCCCGGGAATCCTGCGGCTGGCTGGTGCATCGACGTCGCGACGCGACGTCGTACAGGAGAGCCGCGTCGTGTCCCGCGCGCTGGCCCAGCGCACGGGCGAGACCGTCAACCTGGCCGTCCTGAGCGACGGTGCCGCGCTGTACATGGACCAGGTCGCCGGGTCGTCGGCGCTGCAGCCGCACAATTGGGTGGGACAACGGATACCGCTGCACGCCACGTCGAACGGCAAGGTGCTGCTGAGCGCCCTGGAGCGCGCCGAGGTGTCCCGGCAGGTGCCCGTCCTCCAGCCGTACACTCCCCGGACGATCACGACGTCGAAGGCCTTGCACAAGGAGCTCGAAGAGGTCCGCTCGCGCGGGTACGCCATCGCCGTCGACGAGCTCGAGATCGGCCTTACCGCCGTGGCCGCGCCGGTGAGGGACGGCAACGGCGACGTGCTGGCCTCGATGAGCGTCTCCGGCCCGACGTTCCGGCTCGACGCGCGACGGCTGCCGGACCTGGCACAGGCGGTGATGGCGGCCGCCGACGACGTGTCCAGGCGCCTGGGCTGGCGTGGTGACGCCGGCAGTGTGCTGGGCGCGACCTCCCTTGACGGCCAGGGAGCGACTCCCTAGATTGTTGCGCAGACAACGCAACGGTTTCATCATGCGCAACGAAATCTGCAGCCGGAGGTAGCGTGGCCGACCTGTTCATCGACGGCGAGTGGCGGTCGGCTGCCGCGGGGGGCCGACGCGACATCCGGTGCCCGGCTACCGGCGATCCGGTCGTCACCGTCGACGAAGCGACGGCCGAGGACACCGTGGCCGCGGTCGAGGCCGCGCGCAGAGCCTTCGACGACCGTGCCTGGTCGACGTCGAGCGTGCACGAGCGCAGCGGCCTGCTCCACCGCGTGGCGGACCTGCTGACCGCCAACAAGGCGGTGATCGCACATGCTGAGTCCCTGGACACCGGCAAGCGGCTGGTCGAGAGCGAGTACGACGTCGACGACATCGTCGAGGTCTTCCGGTACTACGCCAACACGGCGGCGGTCGACGCGGGCAGGGTCGTCGACACAGGCCGGACCGAGGTGCGCAGCCGCGTCGTCCACGAACCGATCGGCGTATGTGCGCTCATCACCCCCTGGAACTACCCGCTGCTGCAGACGTCGTGGAAGGTGGCCCCGGCTCTCGCCGCCGGCAACACGTTCGTCCTCAAACCGAGCGAGCTCACCCCCTCGACGGCGATCCTGCTCATGCGCTACCTCGCGGAGGCCGGCCTTCCCGCCGGTGTAGGCAACCTGGTCCTCGGAGCCGGTGCCGTCGCCGGGGCGCCGCTGTCGTCGCACCCCGCGGTCGACCTGGTGTCCTTCACAGGGGGGCTCGAGACCGGCAAGACCATCATGGCTTCCGCCGCCGGCACCGTGAAGAAGGTCGCCCTCGAGCTCGGCGGCAAGAACCCCAACATCGTCTTCGCCGACGCGGACCTCGAGGTAGCACTCGACTTCGCCCTCACTGCGGTGTTCCTGCACTCCGGCCAGGTCTGCTCGGCAGGGGCGCGGCTGCTGATCGAGGAGACGGTCAAGGAGGACTTCGTCGACGAGCTCGTCGCCCGCGCCCGCCGCATCCGGCTCGGCGGCCCCTTCGACGCGTCCGCGGAGTCCGGGGCGCTCATCTCTGCGGCCCACCGCGAGAAGGTCGAGGCCTACGTCGCACGCGGCCTCGCGGAGGGCGCAACCCTGCGGTGCGGTGGCGCCCGGCCCGACGACGAGGCGCTCGCCGGCGGGTACTTCTACCTCCCGACGGTCCTCGACGACTGCAAGCCGTCGATGAGCGTGGTTCGCGACGAGTCGTTCGGGCCGGTCCTCACCGTCGAGACGTTCAGCGACGACGACGAAGCCGTCGCGCTGGCGAACGAGAGCATCTACGGCCTCGCCGGCG
>JAVEDQ010000203.1 GCA_030840885.1 Frankiaceae bacterium | reverse complement strand
GGGCTGCCGACAATGAAGTCATGCGGCCCGTCCACCTTCCCCGGCAGCTCCGCCGGGTGCTGCGGTGGCCGGAGCGAGGGTTGGTCGCGGTCGTCGAGTTCGTCCTGCGCTGGGCCCTGCGGCTCGGACTCCCCGTTGCCGGGGCCGCAGCGATGCTGCACACCTTCCCGTACCGCGCGACGGTGGAGGGCGTCCCGTTCCGCGTGGAGGGATCGCTGTTCCGCCGGTCGTTCTTCTCGGCGGATACGACGTTCGGCAACTGGGAGTTCCCGCACGTCGACCGTCTCCCGGTCGGCGTGCACGTCACTCCCGTCGACGTGAACCTGCTGCAGCTCGCGCGCGACGCCACGGGCGACACCCCCGCCTACGTCGAGCGGCTGCAGGCCGGGTTCTCCGAGCAACTGCCCGCGATCGCGCTGTGGCTCGTTGGCGAGCTGCTGATCGGCGTGCTGATCGGTCTCCTGCTGGCGGCCGCGGTCAATATGAGCGTCCGCTACCTGCGGGGTCTGCCCCGTCGCGTGTCCGAGACCCGCATCCGGCTCCGCCAGCTCGGGGCGGCGGCGGTCGTCATCGTCGTAATCGCCGGCTACGGGGTCGCTACCTTCCACCGGGACTGGCCGAAGCGCTCCCGCGTGACGGGCACCCTGGCGGCGGCGCAACTGCTGCCGAGCGAGCTGCAGCGCTACTACCAGCAGTCCAAGGCTTTCGACGTCGTCAACGCGGTCGTCGGAATCCAGGCGGCGCTGCAGACGCGCTACCAGCAGCAGAACGCCCCGCCGACGGCTTTCCCCATCATGTTCGTCTCCGACCTGCACCTCGCTGCGGTCTATCCGCTGCTGCAGCAGTACGCGGTCGAGTACGGCGTCAAGCTCATCGTGAACACCGGCGACGAAACCGAGTTCGGCAGGCGGGCCGAGCTCACGCCGGCCTACCGCACCGCGATGAGCGCCCTGACCCGGACGGTGCCGATGCTGTGGGTCGGCGGCAACCACGACTCCCCGGAGGTCGCCGCCGTGATGCGGACGATCCCCGGTGTGACCGTGCTCGGCGGCAAGACCGCGCGACCGGACGGGACGATCGCGGTGTCCGCAGGGGTGGTCGACGCGTTCGGCCTGACGATCGCCGGCCTGCCCGACCCCCGGATCTACGGCGGCCCCGGACCGTATGGCTCCGGCAGCAGCTCCGTGACCGACCCGTTGAACCGCGACGCGGTCGACGCGGCCCTCGCCGGTGTGGGGGGCCGCTTCGACATCGCGGCCACGCACGAATCGGTCGCCGCCGACCGCATCCGCCATGACCTGCCTGACGCCGTCCGGCAGACGAACTCCGGCCACGTCCACCAGCAAAACGCGTCCGGCGACCTGCAGCACGGGACGGCCATCGACCTCGTCGAGGGATCGAGCGGCGCCGGCGGCCTCGACAACATCAACCGGTCCCGCGACGGGGTTCCGCTGCCGCGGCCGCCGATCGAGTTCAGCATCGAGTCGGTCGCGGGGGACTGCCAGTTCACCCGCGTGCAGCGGTTCCAGATCACCGCTTCGACGGTTGCCGACCCCGCGGACGTGACAGCGCAGCGGTACGGCGACGACGCCACCGTCTCGACGGTCTACTTCCGCCCACAGGAGCTCGCATCTGGTCGGACCTGCTCGACGGCGCTGGGGGCCGGCCCCGTCCGTCCACTCGTGCCGGGGACGGTCGTGGGACCGCCGAGCCCGGCGCCACGGCCGAGCGGCCAAGCCCTGCCGCCGCCGAGCGGATCGCCTGCCTTGAGACCGAGTGGCACGCCGACGCCGGTCAGACCTTGATGACGTCGAGCCCCGCGATCCCCTCGTAGTCGTCGTCCTGCGTCACGACCGGGATGGAGTGCGCAATGGCCGTCGCGGCGATCCACGAGTCGTTGAGCGGGAGCCGCTGGCCACGCTGCCGGAGCTCGGCGCGGAGCTTGGCCCACGCGCTCGCGACGGACTCGTCCACGGGTAGTGGCAGTAGAGCGCGCGCGGCGCCCAGTGTGGCCAAGCGACGTGCCCTGCTGGTCAGGTCCCCGGCGATGAGGACGCCGGCCTCCAGCTCGCCGATGGTGATGACGGAGACCGCCAACTGTTCCGGCAGCTTCATGGAGTCGAGCGGGCGGCCTGACTCGCGGGCGATGAAGACGCTGGTATCGGCAAGTGCGTGGTCTACCACTCCCGCACGTCTTCCGTGGTGTCCGGAACGAGATCGACCAGTTCCTTGGACAGGGCCGAGTCCGCGCCAGGACCCAGCAGGGCCAGAAACCGAGCGCGGCTGACCCAGGTCGGCCGATCGTCGAGGCGACGGAGCTGGGCGACCGCTCTTCCGTCGACGGTGATGAATACCTGCTCACCGGCCTCGACCCGCTGGAGCACGGACCGAGTGTTGTTGCGGAGTTCTCGTGAGGCAACCTCAGCCATGCAACAAGCGTAGCGCACCTGCTACGCGGAGGCGCGAGCCGGGGGAGGGCCGAGCCCGGTAGGCCTGTGGATGCGGGGGGCCGAGCGCCTCGTGTCCTCTAGCCTCCGGGACCATGCACGAGCGTCTGGTGTCCCTGTTCTTCCCGCACGGTGCCCCGTCGGGCCTCGAGGCGTCGGACCCGGAGCGCAGCGCCGAAGCCGCGCTGTCGGCGGCGGCCTCAACCGCCGACGACGAAGCCGGGGCAGAGCTGCGCCGCGCCGTCGCCCAGCAGTTGCTCAGCCGCGAGCCGCCGGAGATGGAGACCGCGGCTGTGCGGATGCTCGAGGCCGGCCGGCCCCCGGCGGTCGTCTGGCGCGAGCTGGAGATGGCCTCGTTGGACGCCGTCCTCGGCGACCGGAGCCCGGGCGAGGATGAGGCTGCCGAGGGGGCTGGTGTGGCGTCCGAGCTCGAAACCGGGCAACGGCTGACGGCGAACCTGGCGCTGCTGCCGCTACCGAGCTACGCCGACGTCTTCGACACCTACCTGGAGCTCGCGCCGCGACCGACCCCGGTGGACGATCTCGACCGCGCGGTGGCGGCGCGGCTCGGGATCGACCTCGGCGTCCCGATGTTGCGCAACTATGTCGAGTCCGTGCAGGACGAGGTCATCCGCAGCGAGGCCCTCGCGCTGATCGGCGACGACCTCGCCGTCGATCCCGAGCAGATCCTCGACGGACTCGTGCTGACCACCCGCATCGGTCGCCGCCGGGACCGGCTCATCCTCGACGCCGACCTCGCCGCCTTCAGCTACCAGTTCGATCCCGACACGACCGAGACCGAGGAGCCGCTCGAGGTCGCGCGCGACTTCGAGCGCCGAACGGTCTGGTTGGGTCCGCCGGACTGGTTGGCGGATGTGCCCGAGGGCGAGCTCGCCACCGTATGGGTCGACAACGGGGTCGTACACGTCGAACGGGCCCCGGAGGATGTGCAGACGAGCGTTGCCTCCGCTGACGACGAGCTCGTCCGCCTCCTCCGGGGACGGTTCGACGTGGAGATCGGCGAGGCCGGCCTGCCGCTGTCGGTACGGGACCTCGTCGTCGCCATGCGCGCTGAGGACGCCACGTGCTTCCGCCGTCCCGCACCGCCCCTTTCCGAGCTGTGCCGGGCCGCCGGCCTGGAGGTGCGCGGCACCTGGGTCGCGGACCGGCCGGAGAGGTGGGCCCGGCAGCGATGGGGCGCTTTGCTGCGCCGCCTGTTCGAGGAGTTCGAGGAGCCGGAGCGGAAGCGCGCGACGCCGCTGGTCCTGCTGCTCGGTCACCTGGGGGACGGCGAGGAGCCCGGCCCGGATCAGCGTCGCACGGCGCTGGAGGCGCTCGCCGACCCCGCCCTCACGCTCCACCTACTACGGCTGCTGTTCGGCGCAAAGGAGGACCCCGCCGCTCTCGCGGATCTGGCCCATCTCGTCGAGGTGCTTCGACCTGCGGCGACCCGACCTCGCCAGCGGGCGGCCGTCGCCTGGCTCGGTGCCCGTGTCGCGACCCGGCAGGGTGATCCGCAGCGGGCGGAGGTACTGCTCCGTGACGTGCTCGTCGACGATCCGCACAACCCCGACGCGATGGACGAGCTGGCCTGGTACCGGTCGGACCGAGGCGATGCCGAGGGCGCCCGGTCGCTCTGGCTCCAGCTGGCGGACCCCCCGCCCGACATCGACGCGTTGCCTGCCGCCGAGCCCGCGGGACCCAAGCTTCGGCGCAACGAGCCGTGCTGGTGCGGCTCGGGTCGCAAGTACAAGGTGTGCCACCTGCGGGTGGCCGACCGTGCGCCGCTGCCTGACCGGTTCCCGTGGCTGCTGCAGAAGTCCATGACGTTCCTGCAGCGGCGCAGTGGGCTTGCCGTGGTCCACCTGGCGGAGGCAGCCGAGATCGCGACCGACGGCGCCGGTGAGCCAGACGCCATCATCCGGGCCTGGAGCGACCCGCTGGTCGTCGACGTCGTGCTCGCCGAGTTCGGCTGGCTGCAGCGCTTCCTCGACGAGCGGGGAGCGCTGCTGCCCGACGACGAGCGGTTGCTCGTGACGAGCTGGCTGCTCGCGGAGCGGACCGTTGTCGAGGTCCTCGCTGTCGACGGCCCGGCCGGGCTGGTCCGCGTCCGCGACCTACGGACCGGTGACGAGCATGAGGTGTTCGACGCGGCGTTCGCCCCGACCGCGCGCCGCTCACAGCTGATCTGCACCCGGTTGCTCGATGACGGGCAGCGCAAGCGGCTCGGCATCGGCGTCCTCGAGGTGCCGCCGGGCCACGAGCGCGGTCTCCTGCAGATCCTGGACCTCGAGGACCCGCAGGACCGCGGCGAGGCGGTGCTGAGCTGGTCGGCCGCGGCATCGGCGCCGCCGCGGCTGCAGACCCGCGAGGGTGAGCCACTGATGCTGTGCCGGGCGCGGATCGGCCCGGTCGACCCGGACGAGGCCTACACGCTGTTCGACGACATCTTCGAACCGGGCAGCGACGACGACGAGTGGTACGAGCTGCACGAGCTCTCGCCGGACGAGTCCATCCTCCGAGGGACGATCACGGTCGACGGCGCCGAGATCCTCGTCGAGACGAACAGCGAGGTGCGAGTCGACCGGCTGATCCACCGGCTGCTCGACGACTTCCCGGGCGCCGTGCTCCTCGAGGACGAGCGCCGCCCGATGCCGCCGGACCGGCTGGGGCCGACAGCGGGCTCACGCTCGAGCTCCGGAGCGGCGGAGTCGTCCGAAGCCGTGCGGGAGGCGCTCGGTCAGATCGTCGACCAGCAGGAACTGCGCTGGTGCGACGAGAACGTGCCGGCGCTCGACGGCCTGACGCCTCGCCAGGCCGCGGCCGACCCGACGAGACGCGAACAGCTCGAGCGGCTACTGGTATCCATGCCGGAGGGCGGCGTCAGCCCGCTCGGGTTCGCCACCATGCGACCGGCGCGGTTGCGGGAGATGCTCGGCTTGAGCTGAACCTGTCCGTGTGCGGTCGCGCAGCTGCCCGTCCTGAATGGTCGGTCGTCCGCTCAGTCGAGGGTGACGGAGATCGGAAAGGGCGCGCTGACCTCGGCGGCCGGTCCTCGGCTGACGACCCGGTAGGAACCGCTGCCGGCGTCGAGTTCGTAGACAGTGATCTCGTCGGGGTCGACGACCCAGTAGTGCCGGACCCCGGAGCGGGCGTATAGGTCCAGCTTCGTCACGGTGTCGGTGCTGCGGTTGCTCGGGCTCGTGACCTCGACCAGCAGCACGACCGCCTCGACCGGGATGTCCGTCGCATAGTCGCCTTCGCTGAACACTGCGACGTCCGGGCAGGGCCCCTCGTTGCCCATGCGAATGGCCTGGGTGCCGGTGCTCAGCACTTCGAACCCGGCCGGTGCCGCTGCCATCAGCGCAGCACCTAGTCGCTGGGCGCGGCGGTTGTGTGGGTACGCCGCGGGCGGTGTCACGTGCAGGCTCCCGTTGAGCACCTCGTAGCGGTCGCCGTCGTCGGCGGGGAGCCGGTACAGGTCATCGATCGTGTAGTGGTCGAGGTGCGTCGGGACTGCGGTCACGTCTGCCTCCTTCGCCGGAACGATCGTCCCACATCTGCTGCCACGGCTGGTGTTCGGTCCGCCAGATGTGGATGGTCGCCGATGAAGTGGACGGGCGGTCATGGTGCGCCACAGTCATGTACACAGGTACTGAGCTGCTCCGCGCCGTCCACGACCACCTCTCGGAGCGGTCGATCGGGTCGAGCGTCAGCACGAGCGCGTCGTGATCGCTCGCGATGGGTGCCGTTGGCGTGCTGCTTAGCCTGGAGGACCTGGCCCAGCTCGAGGAGACCGTTGCCTTTCCTCGCCGACGTGGATGCGCTGGCGGAGATCAAGGAGGCGGACGCCGCAGACGCTGCCGGCCAGTCGTGAGGCGTCGATGCCGCGCGGCAACTGTTGCGGTGAGCGATGGACCGACCCGTCCAATCCACCGGTTCTGTTCGTTAGGTGCTGACAGAATGCCGTCATGCGATCGCTTGACGAGAGCGTCGAAGGGGCGCTCGGTTGCCTTCGCGCTGCCGGCGCTTCCTTCGCCTTCCTGCACGGAAGCGTCGCCCTCGGAACGGCCCGCCCGGATTCCGATGTCGATGTGGCCGCGTGGTGGGCTGCTGATCCCCCGCAGACGTTCGAGGTCGATCTGCCGGACGGCGTCGACCTACTGGTGCTGAACACGGCTCCGCTCGAGCTCGCGGGTCGCGTCGCACTACGGGGACGCTTGATCTTCGACGACGATCCGGCGGCGCGGGTGCGGTGGCTGGCGACGACGCGGAAGATCTACGCGGACGAACTCCCGCGGCTGCGGCTCGCGCATGCTGACTTCGTGAGGAGCCGGGCGAGTGGTTGACGCACTGCGGGTGCAGCGGCTGCTTCGAGGGGTCGCCGACCGCGTCGCGCAGTTACAGGGTGAGGCCGGTGCCGACGACGAGCGCCGCGCCGACCCGCTGTGGCTTCCCGGTGTCAAGTATCTGTTCCTCACCGCCATCGAGGCCTGCATCGACGCCGCGCAGCACGTCTGTGCGTCCGAGGGCTGGGGCCCACCGGAGACCAACGGTGAGGCTTTTGTGCTGCTCGGTCGGCACGGAGCGCTGCCGCCTGCGCTGGCGGGGCGGTTACGGCAGGCCGCGGGCTTCCGCAACGTTCTTGTTCATGACTACGTGACCGTGGACGACTCCGTCGTTGTCGCGCGGCTGACCGATCTTTCGGACCTCGACGCCTTCGTCTCGGCAGTCGTCAAGCTGACGCAGGACCTTCCTTAGAGAGC
Organism: Frankiaceae bacterium; assembly: GCA_030840885.1. Taxonomy (GTDB): domain Bacteria; phylum Actinomycetota; class Actinomycetes; order Frankiales; family Frankiaceae; genus JAVEDQ01. The sequence continues at coordinate 1,572 of JAVEDQ010000203.1, read as the reverse complement.
TCCGCTCTCGCCAGGGCCGATCTCCTCGTGGGGGCTAGACCGGCGCGAACCAGTTCAAGCCTTCGAAGCGCGCGAATCCGCGGTCGGCGGTGGCCAGCCGACAACCGTGCGACAAACGCGAGCGCGGCGAGCCAGGCGTCTGGAACGAGCGGTCCGCGCACCTGCGGGTCGCTCGAGACGATGTTCCGGAACCGACTCCAGGTTGCTGCGGTGGGGGCGAGAAGCCGGGCACTTGGGGCGTCTAGGAGTGCCTCAACGAACCGAAGCGCGACCGTCGTGGGTGCGGGGTCGGCCATGATCCTCGGACTGGTGACGATGCGGACGGTCCCGAGGAGGAGGCTCTCCGGCAGGCCGAGCTCGCTGGTTGCCACCGTGGTCGACAGCCAGTTCGCGTAGCGATCGTGGTCGACGGCCTCCCGACGGAAGGCGCAAACGAGGACGTTGACGTCAGGAAGGATTATCGAGCTCCGTCGGCATCGAGAGCCGTCCACAGTTGTTCACGATCAGCCGGATCGATGAGGAACCGCCCTTCCGGATCGCCGTGAGCCGGAAGCTGCGGCACAACCGACGGCTCTGCGTGGGCCGCGAGCGCATTGCGCAGGGCCTCCTCGACCAGGCTGGCGAACGTGCGCCCTTGCGCCTGAGCGCGAAGCTTGACCGCGTCGAACAGGCTGTCGGGCAGGCTGATGCTGGTGCGCATACGAATCAACATATTGGCTCACGCATATGTATGCCGCGCGGACTTTCGCGGAAGCAGACCGCCCTTTGCAACCCGAATGGGCCGCGAATCGATCAGTGGATCGAGGGCATCGGCAGCGGAGACCCAAGCCAGGCGGAGTGAAGGCCGATGTCCTCAGCCGGACCGCTCATGTTCCTCGGGAAGACTGTCGAGATGCGCATGGAGCCGTTCCTGCAAGTCCGCGAGCTCCCGCTCGCAAAGATGCAGGAAGACGATGATCGCCAGCTCACGACGGCGCTCGGCGGACGGAGTCCGGCCTAGCCAAGCGCGGGGTCCTCCCGGCTGGATCTCGTCCTCTATGGCCCGCAACGCAGCAGCGGCGGGACACAAGGCCGGTGGAGGGTCACTCAAGTCCAGTTGTGACAGAACCTCGTACAGGAGGGACGGCTCGCCCACCTCGCGCTCCGCCTAAGCCGCGCCACACGGCAGCCAGCTGTTCATGGAGGATCTTCTCGCTTGTCGTCGTCATGGCGGAAGGCTCGCAGCTCCCTACGACAGTTCTCGATCGACACCTCTGGAGCACCGGGCGCACGGTCAGGTCAGAGCTGCAGATGCAGGCGGAGTGCCTCGTCGAGCTGCGTCATGAGACCCGGCGGAATGCGGCCGATTACCTCCCCGACGCGGTCCACAGACACCGCGCGGAGCTGCTCGACATGGGCCTTGGAGTCTTCCTCCAGTCCCGTCACGTCATGAAGGAGCAGCACCTGAAACGGGAAGACCCTCGAGACGTTGCTCGTGATCGGCACAACGGCGACGACGCCACGTCCGAGGCGGGTAGCAGCCGTGTTGGCCCGATCGTTGCTGACGAGTACTGCGGGGCGCCGCTTGGCCGC
>JAVEDQ010000176.1 GCA_030840885.1 Frankiaceae bacterium | reverse complement strand
CCGGCGGCAGCGCGCTTGAGCGGCGGGGGAACGAGAAGTGCCATGAGGCCGCGCTACCCCGCGATCCGGACGGCTGACGTGGCACCGAAGATCGCCATGCTCAGCAGGAGGTCGATGATGCTCACGGTGACGATCGACGTACGGATCGCCTGACCCACGGCCGTACCCACACCGGCCGGACCGCCCGTGGCGAAGTAACCGTAATAGCAGTGCACCAACACGATGACGACCGAGAAGATGACGACTTTCAGCAGACTGTAGAAGACGTCCTTCGGAAGAAGGAATTCGTGGAAGTAGTGATCGTACGTACCCGTCGACTGTTTGAACTGCAGCGTGACAATGATCCGTGTCGACAGGTACGACGTCAGCAGCCCGACGAAGTAGAGCGGCACCACGGCTATCAGCGCGGCGATCACGCGGGTCGTGACCAGGTAGGGCACGCTCGGAACGCCCATGACCTCGAGCGCATCGATCTCTTCGGAGACGCGCATGGCGCCGAGCTGGGCCGTGAAGCCGCAGCCCACGGTGGCGGCCAACGCCAGGCCCGCGATCAGCGGAGCGAGCTCGCGGGTGTTGAAGTAGGCCGAGAGGAAGCCGGCGAACGCGGCGGCGCCGATCTGGTCGAGGGCCAGGAAGCCCTGCAGGCCGACCTCCGTGCCGGTGAAGAAGGAGAGACCGAGGATCACACCGACGGTGCCGGCGATCAACGCCAGGCCGCCGGAGCCGAGGGTCACCTCGGCCAGTAGCCGGAAGACCTCTTTCTTGTACCGCGTGACCGTCTTTGGCGCCCAGCCGACGCAGCGGCCGTAGAACGACAGCTGCGCGCCGAAATCTTCGAGCGTATTGCCCGGCTTCTTCGCCAGGGCGCCAGCGCTCCGGAGGGCTTTGCGCGGCGCCGCGCTGATCGCAGCCACTATTGACCCTTCACGGGGACGATTTGGAAGTAGATGGAGCTGACGATGAAGTTGACGATGAACAGCAGGATGAAGGTGATGACGACGGATTGATTCACCGCGTCACCCACGCCCTTGGGGCCACCCCCGGCGTTCAGCCCCTTGTAGGAGGCGACGAGCGCGGCGAGCAGCCCGAAGATGATCGCCTTCACTTCACCGACGTAGAGGTCTGGCAGCTGCGAGAAGGCCTGGAACGACGCCAGGTAGGCACCGGGGGTGCCCTTCTGGAGCACCACGTTGAAGAAGTAACCGCCCATGACGCCCACGACCGAGACGAGACCGTTCAACAGCGCAGCAACGAGGACACAGGCGATGACACGGGGCACGACGAGGCGCTGGATCGGCGAGATACCGAGCACCTCCATCGCGTCGATCTCGTCACGGATCTTGCGGCTGCCGAGGTCGGCCGCGATGGCCGAACCTCCCGCGCCGGAGATCAGCAGTGCGGTGACGATCGGACCGGCCTCGCGCACGATCGCCAGCACCGAGTTGGCGCCCGTGAACGATTGCGCACCGAGCTGCGCGGTCAGCTGACCGATCTGCAGCGCGATGACGGCGCCGAACGGGATGGCGACCAGCATCGTCGGGACGATCGTCACGCTGGCGATGAACCAGGCCTGATCGATGAACTCCCGCGTCTGGAACGGCCGCTGGAAGCTGAACCGGATCGTGTCCAGGAACAGGGCGAACATCTCGCCCACGGGCTTCATCGGCCTTTCGACGAAGCCGGGCATCGCCATCAGCGGTCACCACGACGGCGCAAGGCGGAGAACATCCCTCGACGGGTGCCGGCCTGATCGGGCCGAGCGTTCGCAGACCCGTCGCCGTCGCCGTTTGCGTTCGGCGCGCCGAACCCGCTGGCCGCGGGGAGCGTGGCGGTCGCAGCCGGGCCGTTGCTCGGCGGCTGCGGCGCGACCTGCCCGGGACCCGGGGTCGGCTGCGGAGCCGGACCTGCGCCCACGCCGACCGGCTGCGGCTGGCCCTGCGGCTGGTAGGGCCGCTCAGCCTGGTACGACTGCTGGTCCGCGTTCGCGGGGACCGGCGTCGGGCGGGGCCGACCGTCCGGGGTGGGGCGCCCGCGGCCGTCGGCAACGGGAGACGGGCGCGTGTGGTCGTCGCGACCGGTGGAGCCATCCGTGCGGTCGGCGTGCCGCCCCTTGTGCATCGCGACGGCGGCGGTCGCGGCCGTCGCGGTGGCGGCTGCGGCGACCGGGGGCCCGAAGGCGTGGCGCTTCTGGTCCCCGGCTGGAACAGGGAACTCGCGCTGCGTCTGGTCGGACTGGTCGGACTGGGCCGACCCGGAGGAGTCCTGGCCGTCGTCACTGCTGCCACCGGCCGACTTGCCGAGCGACTCGAGGAAGGCTTCCGGGCTCATGGGCTTGGCCGGCGGCTCTTCGGACGGCTCGATGCCGTCTTCCCCGAACTTCTGGTTGATCTTGATCTTCTCCCGGGCGCCTTCCTCCTTGAGGAAGGAGTGGCTGCCGTGCGGGGAGGACATGGAGCGTCGCACGAGGGGCCAGGTCGGCAGCAGCTGGGGCTCGATGTTCGGCAACTCTGCCTCGGGCCCGCCTTTGGCCTTCTCCTTCTCCTGCTCGCCGGAGTCCTTCTCCTCGGACATACCGATCGGGCCTTCCTTGCGCCCGTTCATGAACTGGCGAACCACCGGCTCCGGGCTCGTGAGGAGCTGGTATCGAGGGCCGAACATCGCCAGATGCCGGCGGTAGAGCAGACCGATGTTGTCCGGGACCGTGCGGGCGGTGTTGATGTTGTGCGTCACGATGAGGCAGGTGGCGCCCGTCTGCGCGTTGAGGTCGACGACCAACTGGTCGAGGTACGAGGTGCGCACGGGGTCCAGGCCGGAGTCGGGCTCGTCGAAGAGCAGGATCTCGGGGTCGAGCACCAGGGCGCGGGCCAGGCCGGCGCGCTTCTTCATACCGCCGGAGATCTCGCCCGGGAGCTTGCTCTCGGTCCCGGACAGGCCGACGATCTCGAGCTTCTCGAGGACGATGCGCTTGACCTCGGACTCGGACTTCTTCGTGTGCTCACGCAGCGGGAACGCGATGTTGTCGTAGAGGTTCTGTGAGCCGAACAGCGCGCCGTCCTGGAAGAGAACGCCGAACAGCTTGCGGATCTCGTAGAGGTCGGACTCCGGGATGGTGCAGACGTCCTTGCCCTTGATCCAGATGTGACCGTTGTTGGGGCGGAGCAGCCCGACCAGGTGCTTGAGGAACACCGACTTACCCGTACCCGACGGGCCGAGCATCACCGAGATCTCGCCCTTGGGGATGGTCAGGGAGACGTCCTCGAAGATCGTCTGCTTCCCGAAGCGCTTAGTCAGGTTCTCGACCTTGACCTCGACACCCACAGCAGCATCTCCTTCTTCTGGCCGAGCCCACTCTCGCGGACAGCCTGCGGCACGACCAGTCCTCAGCGCCCAGATGTGACCGCTGCCATGGCAACGAGCGTTCGAGACGTTTGGTTACGGGGCGTGCTGTCGAGTACGGCCCCCACGAGACGTACGGCCCTTCTGTGACCCGACGCACGGTACTTGAAACGCCTGACATTCGGCGTGTACCGGACCAAGGGGCACATCTACGGCTATCTGCACAGTACGAGGGCGCGGGACCACCCCAACGCGCGGGGGTCCTCAAGCGGGCGCCAGGAGGCAGCATCGGGACGACATATGACGCAGCGTGACCGGGCGCGGTCGGGCAACGGTCCGGACATGCCGACGGCGGCCGCCGCAGACCTCGCAGGAGGACATACGACGGCCGCCGTCGGATGACGCCGGCGAACCGACGTCCGGTCGTGCTGGGTCCGGCAGGAACCAGTCCTGCCGTTGCGACTACTTGAGGGTGACGGAAGCGCCCGCGCCCTCGAGGGAGGCCTTCGCCGTCTCGGCGGCCTCCTTCGTGACCTTCTCCAGGACGGCCTTCGGGGCACCGTCGACGAGGTCCTTGGCTTCCTTCAGCCCGAGGCTCGTGAGCCCACGGACCTCCTTGATGACCTGGATCTTCTTGTCGCCGGCGCTGTCGAGGACGACGTCGAACTCGTCCTGCTCCGCCTCGGCCTCGGCCGGGGCTGCGGCACCTGCGCCGCCAGCGGCTGCAACGGCAACCGGTGCGGCGGCGGTGACGCCGAAAGTGTCCTCGAACTGCTTCACGAACTCCGACAGCTCGAGCAGCGTCATCTCCTTGAACGCGTCGAGCAACTCGTCGGTGCTGAGCTTGGCCATGGTGGTTCCTCTCCTACAAACGGATTCGTTGAGAA
>JAVEDQ010000172.1 GCA_030840885.1 Frankiaceae bacterium | reverse complement strand
GTCTGCTGCGCACCGCGCTGGAACATCGAGGAGTCCCCGTCGAGGTGGTCGGGCTCGGTGGCCTGCTCGACGCCCCGGAGGTCGCCGACGTCGTGGCCGTGCTGCGGGTGCTGCACGACCCGACGAGCAACGACTCGATGATCCGGCTGCTCACCGGCCCGCGCTGGCGGATCGGTCCCCGCGACCTGGAGGCGCTGGGCCGCCGGGCACGGAGCCTCCTGAAATCCGCTGCCGGCACCCGTCCCCGCAGCGGGCAGGACGCCGCTGCGACGGCCACCGGTCTGGCCCTGGCCGTACTCGCCGACGACGCCGACGTCGGCGCCCTCGCGGATGCGGTCGAACGGGTCGATGACGCGGCGCTCGAGGTGGGAGCGCCGCTCTCGCCGGAGGCACAGACCCGGCTCACCGAGCTGCGCGACGACCTGGCCGCGTTGCGTCGTCGCCTCGGCCAGCCGCTGCCGGACCTCGTCGCCGACGTCGAGCGCACGCTCGGTCTCGACGTGGAGCTCGAAGCGACGCCGCAGGCCCTCGGTCGTGGGCGTCGTGCCAACATCCTGGCCTTCTCCGAGGTGGCCGCGAACTTCGTCGGCATCGACGGCGAGACCCACCTCGGTGCGTTCCTCGCGTCCCTCGATGCTGCCGAGCAGGCCGAGGACGGTTACGACCTCGGGACGCCGTCGCCGGCCGACACGGTGAAGCTGCTCACCGTGCACGCGGCCAAGGGCCTGGAGTGGGACGTCGTCGCCGTGCCCGGGCTGAGTGGGACCGGCAGCCACTCGGTGTTCCCCAGCGCCCGTCCGAGCCCGCGCTGGCCGTGGCGCGCGGAGCGGCTGCCCGCAGCCGTGCGCGGCGACCGCGAGGATCTCCCGGTCTGGTCGGAGGCGACGTCGAAGGGCATCGAGGCCTACAAGGCCGCGACCCGCCACCGGGACCTCCAGGAGGAGCGACGCCTGGCCTACGTCGCGGTCACCCGCGCCCGCGACGTGCTGTTCTGCTCGGGCTACTGGTGGGGTGCGACCGCGGCGAAGCCCTATGCGCCGTCGTCGCCGTTCTACGACGAGGTCGAAGCGGTATGCCGTGCGGGCGCCGGGACGGCCGCGGAACGTCCGCCGCAGCCCGCGAAGGACGACCCGAACCCGCTGCTCGACGGTGAGGCGGCGCGGGACGTGCCCTGGCCTGTCCCGCCGACGGTGCCCGACGGGGTCCGGTGGGCGGCCGAAGCGGTGCGCACCCAGTTGTCGATGCCGACCGAGCCGGCCGGGCCGGCCGACCTGCCCGAGCCAGGGCCCCCTGACCTGCCCGAGCTGAGCGCTGACGACAAGAAGCGGATGGCGGTGTGGCGCCGCGACGCCGAGCTGCTGCTCCGCGAGCAGTCGGCGGCAGGTGGCCGGCCGCAGGTGGTCCTGCCGGCCGACCTGTCGGTCAGCGACGTCGTCGAGCTCGACGGCCGGACGGCAGAGCTCGCGCGCCGCCTGCACCGCCCCCTGCCGCGGCAGCCGGCTCCGGCGGCACGCCGGGGAACCGCATTCCACGCCTGGCTCGAGCAGCGTCACTCGGGGAGCTCACTGCTCGGCCCCGATGACCTGCCCGGCGCCGGGGACGAAGATCTCCCGGACGACCCGCCGTCCGGGGCAGGTCGGCCGGCGCAGGCACCGGGCGAGCTGGAGGTGTTGCAGGCAGCCTTTCTCGCCTCGTCCTGGGGCGAGCGCGTCCCGATCGCCGTCGAGGTCCCCTTCGAACTGCTGCTGGGCGGGCACCTGGTCCGGGGCCGCATCGACGCCGTCTACGCCGCGCCGGACGGGACCACCGAGGTCGTGGACTACAAGACAGGCCGTCGGCCCAGCGGGGCGGCTGCTGCCGCGGCGGCCGTGCAGCTCGCGTGCTATCGCCTGGCCTGGTCCGAACTCACCGGGGTGGACGAGTCGCAGGTCGGTGCCGCGTTCCTTTACGTCGCCGAGGGTGACGCCGGGCTGGTGCGGCCGTCGCTGCGGGATCGAGCCGCGCTGGAGATGATGCTCGCGGCTCTGCCTCCGGCAGAAGGCCCGACCGAAGTGCCGAGCGCTTCGACGGAGGAGCACCCCCGTCCGTTACCTGGAGGTTAGATCATCCTTGCTTAAGCGGTTGGCGATGCCGCTCATCGGGTTTTTTGACGTGGAAGGGGTTAGACCATTGTTCGTGGACCACGGCGAGAGTTCGACGTACCCGTCAGGGGCCGACGTGCCGTCGTCGCGCCATCGCCCTGGGGAAGGCCTGGCGAACCTCGCGTCGTGGTTGCTGGTGATCGCCTTCGTCGCCTTCGTGCTCTCGGTCGTTGCGCCTGCGATGTCCAACGGGTCGGGCGGTGACGTCGCCGCGGCCCTTTCCTTCATGGTCGGCTTCGCAGCGTCCCTGGCCGGGACGGGCATGAGCTTCCTCAGCGCGCAGCGGCGCTCACTGGCCGTTCTCGGCGGTGCCGTTCTGCTGGCTGGCCTGGTCGGGCTCTACGGCCTCGTGCCGAGCATCGTCGCGCTGGGCGTCGTCCTGCTCGGCGTCGCGATCCAGATCAGCAGCCTGCCCTCCGACTGACCGGCTCTCAGCCGAGCTCGACCACGAGCGCTCGATGGTCGGAGATCGACAGCTGCGGTGTCGTCGAAACGACGCGCGGCACAGGTGCCCGGTCGGCGGTCCGCCAGAGGATGTGGTCGAGCTGCACCCGCGGCTCGTCGGCCGGGTAGGTCGGTGTCCGAGCCAGGGAGCGCCAGGCCGGGAGTCGCGCCACGGCCCACCCGGGCAGGTTCAGGTCTCCGAGCACCACGAGCGGTCCGGGCAGCGAGGCGACCGCGCGGCGCAGCCGCCGCAGCTGGGCGAGGTTCCAGCCCGGTGCGAACGAGAGGTGGGTGGCGACGACCGTCCGGACGGCAGCGCCCGGTGCGAGCACGGCAGCCAGCGCCACGCGTGGTTCGTCCCGGACCAGCAGCACCCGCCGCTGTGGTGTCTCCACCACGAGTGGGAGCCGGGTGGGGGAGGCGCCGAGGTCGATCGGCACCCACCGCTCGACCGGCCGCCGACTGACCAGGCCGATGCCGTAGTGCGGACCGTCGGGCTGCGTCGGGTCCGGTACCTGCCAGTCGAAACCGGGGGTGCCGACGAGCGTCGGCAGGAACCGGCTGTCGACCGCTCCGGCGGCCTCGGCCGCGATGGCGGTGAGATCGAGGTGCCCGGAGCGGGACTGATCGCGGTCGACCTCCTGCAGCGCCAGGACGTCGGCCTCGAGGAGTCGGACGGCGTCGATCAGGCGCTGCTCCACCACGCGGCCGTCGCTGACCGAGCGTCCGTTGAGCAGGTTGAACGTCGCCAGACGCAGGGGAGCCATGGGCGTGGGCTGCGGTGGCGTGGGCTGCGGTGGCGTCGGAGCAGGTGGCGTCAGAACGTGGCGGCCATGCGGTCGAGGTCGATCGACGCCGGCCGGGTGTGGGCACCAAGGGCGCGGGAAAGGCCGGCGACCGGGTGCCGGCCGTTGCGCAGCCACTGCTCGGTGGACCGCTCACCCCGCGTGATGAGCTCGCGGCTGCGTGAGAAGTCGACCGGCGTCACCGACAGCGGGCACAGCGGCGGCACGATGTGCAGGGAGATCCGGGGGTCCTGCCGGCGGGCCGCGGCGATGAGCCGCTGCTCGATGAGCACGTTGAGAGCATGGACGGCCATGGCCAGCGCGGAGCGGGGCGAGTCCTGCAGGTCGCACGCGAAGCCGGTCGGCAGCACGTAGATGACGTCAGCGCCTGCCTCCACCGCCTGGTCGATGGCGGTGTTGTCGGAGACGCCCCCGTCCATCAGGTGGCGGCCCTCGACCCGCTCCGGCGGGAAGACGCCGGGAATGGCCGAGCTCGCCATCAGCGCGTCGAGGGCGTCCCCGGTCCTCAGCGGCACCAGCCGCCCGGTACCGACCTCGGCCGCCATTGCCTCGAACGGCACTGCGGTGTCCTCGAGGCGGGCGCCACGGGTGACGGAGCTGATCAGCCGTCGGCGGGGACCACTCGGCACCAGGTGGTTGGTCACCCCGACGACGCCGAGCAGCGCCGTCAGCGGCCGGACCGGGAAGGCGCTGTTGAGGGCGCCGGTGGCGCGCAGCACGCCGAGCGGCAGCAGCGGGAACGAGCGGACGAGCGCGCGGCCGACCTGGCGCAGGTCGAGCGGGAACACGTCATGCGCGCCGATGGCGAGCCAGACGTCGGCCAGCCGCTCGACACCCTCGGTGGTGGGGTCCAGGGCCAGTGCGCCGCCGTTGAGCGCCCCGATCGAGGTCCCGTAGACGCGGTCGGGCCGGATGCCGTTGCGCAGCAGCGAGCGGAGCATCCCGACCTGCATCGCTCCTAGGCTGCCGCCGCCGGACAGTACGAAAGCCGTGGTCATCCTCGTCCTTCCCCGTGCCGCGAGCTCAGGAGAACTCCGCATCCTCCTACCCCTCGAGAGTGAAGCCCATCACGAGCCGATCCTGTCGGAGGCGTTCTATACGGTGACGACGTGTCGTCCAATTCCCACCGGTCGTTGCCCGCGCCCTCCTATGACCTGCGACGTGTCGTCCTGGACAATGGCCTGCGCGTTCTGCTGGCTCCCGACCGCACCTCACCGGTCGTGGGTGTGGCCGTTCATTACGACGTCGGGTTCCGCAGCGAGCCGGAAGGTCTCACCGGCTTCGCGCACCTGTTCGAGCACCTGATGTTCCAGGGCAGCGAGAACGTCGGGAAGGCCGAGCACCCGAAGTACGTCCAGGGCGCGGGCGGCACCTTCAACGGGTCGACCCACCCGGACTACACGAACTACTTCCAGCTGCTGCCCTCAGGCGCGCTGGAGCTGGCGCTCTTTCTCGAGGCCGACCGGATGCGGGCGCCGAAGCTGACGCAGGAAAACCTGGAAAACCAGATCGCGGTGGTGCAGGAAGAGATCCGTGTCAACGTGCTGAACCGCCCGTACGGCGGCTTCCCGTGGCTGTCGCTGCCCTCGGTGCTGTTCGAGACCTTTCCCAACTCGCACGACGGCTACGGTTCCTTCGACGACCTGGAGGCGGCCAGCCTGGCGGACGCCAGGCAGTTCTTCGACCAGTACTACCCGCCGGCGAACGCGGTGCTGTGCGTGGCCGGGGACCTCGACCCGGACCAGGCCTTCGCCCTGGTGGAGCGGCACTTCGGCGACATCCCGGCCCGGCCGGCGCC
>JAVEDQ010000169.1 GCA_030840885.1 Frankiaceae bacterium | reverse complement strand
GGTTCCATCAGGGGACGCCAATCGTCCGGCGCGACCGTCCGAGCGACGTCGGACGGGCAGATCGTCTTCCCGTTGCCCGTCCTGGCGAGCAACGCGCGCATCGTCGTCTCGAGCTTCTCGTCCTGTGCCGAGCCGCTGGAACTCTTCGCCCGGCGCCGGCAGGCGTCGGAGCAGTAGCGCACCTCGTCCCAGTCGCGTTCCCATTTCTTGCGCCAGGTGATGGTCCGGCCGCACACCGCGCAGGGCTTGGAGGGCGGCGTCGGCGGCATGCCGACCTCCTACCCGCTCGACGTGTCAGCAGGCTTCAGCCGAAGACTTCCGACGTCAGGCACGGCGCGGGCGGGGCGACGTAGCCGCGGGTGCACAAAGCGCCGGCGACCGACAGCGGCAACCGGGCCGCGAGCGCCACCTCGGCCGCCCACTGCTGCTGGCCCGTGATGTAGGCGATCCGCGCGTCCGTCTCCGGCGGTACCGCAGCAAGGGCAGCCCACAGGACCCGGGTCGCCGCCTCCGGCGACGCAGCGGCCAACGGACCGATCTGGCCGTCGCTGGCGACGACGGCGGCCCGGTCGCTGGGGGTGGCGCCATCGCGGACGAACAGCTTCATGCCCTGGCTGCGGAGCCACGCCAGATCCGGCCCGTATGGTTCGCCGCGACCCGCGGCGAACACGGATTCGGCGAAGTCGTGGTCGGCGTCCCAGTCGGCCTCGCGCACCCCGAGGTCAGTAGGGACCGCGGTGCGGTCCGGCTGCCCCTTCGCGTCCAGGGCGGCGTGCAGGGCGAAGCCGGCGCGGCCGTAGCGGCGCAGCGCCCTCGGGTCCGGCGAGGAACAGATCATGGCCCGCTCGGCGTCCTCCGACGTCCGAAGGGCCGCGTCGAGCAGCTGACGGCCGATGCCGCCGCTCTGGTGTCCCTCCGCGACCGTCAGCAGCGAGAGGAACCAGAACGACCCGCGGCGCAGTGCGAGGGCGATCCCCACCGGCTCGCCGTCCTGCTCGGCGACGAAGGCGCCTGCAGGGTCGGTCGCCGAGAGGTGCCGGACCCGCGCCTGCGCCCACGCGACGCGCGCCGGGTTCCGCTCGCCCAGCGAGAAGCCGTAGCGACGGCCGGCGCCGGCGAGCGCGTCCCAGGCGAGCTGCTCGAAGGCCGGGACGTCGGCCGCCGTCAGGGGACGGACGAGGGTGCTGTCGGTCGAGAGGGTCGCGGGCACCGCCCTACCTTGCGCGGAGGGCGGTGCTGCGTCGAGTCGATTCCCGCGGCAGGATGCGGGAGGTGGACGCGATGGGCTGGGACGAGCGGTATGGCCAGGCACGGCAGTGGTCGGAGGAGCCGAACCGGCTCGCCGCTGAACTCATCGGACCGCTGCCGCCCGGCCGCGCCGTCGACGTCGCCGCCGGCGAGGGCCGCATGGCGCTGTGGTTGGCCGCTCGCGGCTGGCACGTCTCGGCGGTCGACTTCTCCGCCGTGGGTTTGAAGCGGGGACAGCAGAACGCACCGGCAGGGGCCACCATCGAGTGGCAGGTCGCGGACGTGCGCACCGCCGAGTTCGGCGAAGGGACGGTCGATCTGGCCCTCGTGCTCTACCTCCACCTGCCGCACGACGAGATCGTGGACGTCCTCCACCGGACCGCGCTGGCGGTCCGGCCCGGCGGGCACCTGCTGGTGCTCGGCCACGACCGCGAGAACCTGACCCGGGGCGTCGGCGGTCCGCAGGATCTGGACATCCTCCACGACGTCGCCGTGCTCGGCAGCGCGGCGGTGCTGGGCGATCCGGAGGACTGGCGGATCGACCGCCTCGAGCAGGTGGACCGGCCGACCGCGACCGGCACCGCCGTCGACACCCTGCTGTGGGCGCAGCGCCGCTGAAGGGGTCGACCCGGATCAGGGGCGAGTTTGCGCGTTCTTCCACGCCTCGAGGATCTCCGGCCGCAGCCGTCCCCGGTCCGGTACGTCCAGCCCGTGCGACCGCGCCCAGGCGCGGAGCTCGCGGGTACCGGGTTCGGTGGCGCCGACCGCCGCGGCCGCGACGGCGTCGTGGGTCGTGGTGAGCTCGCTCGCGACCGCCTCGTCCGCGGCCCATGCCGCGGCGGCCGCGAGATAGCGGTAGGTCCACTCCTCGGCGAGCTTCCGGTTGTCGCAGAATGCGATCGGGATCGACGGCCAGCGAACCTGTAGCTCGGCGAGACCGTCGGCGACCGCGGACGGCTTTGCCCAGGTCTGCGCCAGCACCCGCGAGTAGCGGTCCTCCACCACCACCGCGGCGCGTGGCAGGGACGCGAGCTCGGTCAACGCGAACCGCAGCCGTCCCGAGGTGAGGCTCGAGACGAGGTCCTCCATCGACTTGCGCTCCACCGACGCCACGAGCAGGCCACCGGACTCGACGGCGTAGTCCCCGCACGGCAGCGCGCGGGGGACGACCGTCACCTGCTGGCCGGCGAAGCGGTAGGCGTATCGCTCGCGGGTGTCCACCAGAACCACCAACTCGGCCAACCCGGACGCGCGTGCCGTCGGCACCCGAACCTGCGGCTTGGCCTGCTTGCGGGTCCGGGGCGACTGCCAGAAGACCATCTGCCGGCCACGGGCCCGGGTGTAGACGATCTGCGACCTCTGCTCCCGTGCACGGTCGGCGACGACGTCTATCGCTGCGCCGCGGCGCGTGCAGGACCTCAGCGGCACGCTCTCGACGAGGTCGGGTTCAGCCGGCCACTCGTCGAGCCCGACCGGGAAGCAGAAGACGGCGTTCGCGCGTGGCCACGCGTCCTTCACCCGAAAGACGAGACCTTCGCCGATCGGCAGGCGCAGCAGGAAGGGCAGGCTGCTCCCCGCATCGGGGTTGCGAGCCACGAGCAGGTCCACGTCGGCATCCTGGCACGATCGGACCCATGGGCTGCCCGAAGAAGATGGTGTTCGGGCCGTGCGGTGGCGTCCGGGACGACGGCCGTTGCGAGCTGGCCGAGCACCCGTGCACGTTCCTGCACAGCGAGCCGGTCGCGTGGTCGCGCGCCGGGGTCTCGAGCACCGACCAGGGCACGGTGGCCCAGGCGTCGCCGGGTCCGCGCAGCAGTTTGCTGGCGACGGCGGCCAGGCGACCCGTCGTGCTCACCGACCTCACCGTCGAGCCGTTCGCCCCGCGATCGGTCGCCCGCATCACGCGTCTGCTGGCCGGTTCCTGCGACGCGCTGCTGGTCGGTGAGCACTCCAGTCGACCTGACCTGCCGCCCACCTCGATGGCCGTCGCCGTCCGGGAAGCCGGCGGCATCCCTTGGATGACGCTGACCTGCCGTGACCGCAACCGCGTCGTCCTCGAGAGCGAGCTCGCCGGGCTCGCCGTGGGCGGCGCCGCCGACGGGGTGCTGACCGTGACCGGCGACGGGCGGGCGCAGGGCGTGCGCGCCGAGGTGACGCAGGTGTTCGACCTCGACGGGCCACGCCTCGCGTCCCTGGCTGCGGACGCGGGCCTCGCCGTCGCCGTCCCGGAGTCGCCCGAGTCGCCGCCCGAGCAGGCGCGCCCGCTGCGGCTCCGGCTGAAGCAGGGCGCAGGTGCGTCGCTGGCGGTGCTCAACCATGTCTCCAGCACCGAGCGCGTCGCCGCCTTCGCGCAGGCAGCCCGCGCCGCCGGGTCGACCCTGCCGCTCATCGCGGGAGTGGCCGTCTACACCGACGAGCGTTCCGCCCGGGTGCTGCAGAACTTCCCGGGCCTGCACCTACGCACCGAGGCCGTCGACGCCGTGCTCGGGGCGGCTGACACCTTCCGCGCAGGCGTCGACGCCGCGCTCGCCGAGGCCCGCGCGCTGCTCGCGATCCCCGGCGTGGTGGGCGTGAACCTCTCGGGCCTCGCCTCGTCGCGCGGGGTGGAGGCGGCGGCCGAGGTCAAGGCCGAGATCGGCCGTGCGCTGCTCGCCGATGTCCGGCACGGGGTCTGAGCCCGGGTCCCCCCAGCCCGTGGGTCGGATGCCGGTCGAACCGCTCCGGAGCGGGAAGGGGACGGGCATGCGAGTTCTGGTGGCCGGTTCGTCCGGGTTCGTGGGCAGCCGGTTGTGCCCGGCGTTGACGGCGCAGGGCCACGAGGTCTGCGCGATGACCCGGCGTCCCGAGGCCTACGACGGGGTGGGCGACCCCGTTCGCGCCGACGTCCACGACCGGCAGAGCATCGCCGACGCGGGCCGCGGCTGCACCGCCGCCTACTACCTCGTCCACTCGCTGGGTGAGTCGAACTTCCAGGAGGAGGACGCCGCCGCCGCGCGCACCTTCGCCGCGGGTGCCGCCGACGCCGGCATCGGCCACATCATCTACCTGGGCGGGTTGGGCGACGACAGCGA
>JAVEDQ010000164.1 GCA_030840885.1 Frankiaceae bacterium | reverse complement strand
CGACCCAGCTCGGCGTCCGCCCCGGGCCAGTCCGGGTGGGCGACCGCATCCGGGAAGTCGGGGCCCAGCGCCTCGCGGAGCGCGGCGTCGACGATCGACGGAGCAGGTCGCGACCGCAGCTGCAGGCCCACCAGCCCAGCGACCGCGGCGGCGCTGAGGACCAGCCCCGCTCGGCCGGTCGCAGTCCGATGGGCGCCGCCGGCGACCGCCGCGGCGGTTTCCGCAACGGACAGGCCGACGCCGGTGAGCGGGATCTCGGTCGCCCCGATACCCGTCGCGAACGACGCGACGGAGCCCCTTCCGCGCCGCGCGAGCGGGCGGTAGCCGTTCAGGGCGTTCAGGGCGGCGAGAGTGCTGCCGGCCAGGTAGGCGCCACCGGCGAGCTGGTCGAATCTCATCGGTCCATCATGGCCGACCTCTGGCGTGCTCGAGCTCCGGCCCGTGCGGGCGTCGCATGATTCGCTGCTACCCATGAGTGATCGAACGGCACTGGTGCTCGGCGGCGGTGGCCTCGCCGGCATCGCGTGGGAACTCGGGATGCTCGTCGGCCTGCAGGAGGCGGGGTCGGGTGTCGGGGACGCCGAGCTCGTGGTCGGCACGTCGGCCGGGTCGGTCGTCGGCACCCTTGTCGCGGCGGGGGTCGATCTCGAGGACGCCTATGCGGCGCAGCTCGCCGGGACCACGTCGGAGAAATCCGTCGAGGTCGACCTCGAGCAGCTCATGACCTCGGCCGCCCGGGCGATCGCGGGGACGCGTGACAAGCAGCAGCGGCTGGCGGCGGTGGGGCGGCTGGCGCTGGATGCGAGCACTGTGCCGGAGGCCGAGCGGTTGGCCATCATCACGAGTCGGTTGCCGTCCTCCGCCTGGCCGGAGCGCCCACTGCGGCTCACGGCCGTCGACACCGCCAGTGGCGCGCGCGTGGTGTTCGATCGCGACGGTCACGTCGGACTGGTCGAAGCGGTGGCGTCGAGCTGTGCCGTCCCGGGCGTCTGGCCGCCGGTCACCGTGGGCGATCGGCGGTACATGGACGGCGGCATCTACTCCATCCTGAATGCCGACCTGGCTGCCGGCGCGGAACGTGTACTCGTGCTCGCCCCCATGGCCGGGCAGGAGCACAACCCGTTCGGCACCACGATCGCCGAGGAGGTCGCGCAGCTGCGCGAGGCAGGGGCGTCCGAGGTGCTGGTGATCAACGCCGACGAGGAGTCGACGGCGGCGTTCGGGTCGAACCCGCTCGATCCGGCCAGTCGGGCTCCGGCAGCGCGGGCCGGGAGACGTCAAGCCGCCGACTGCGTCGACCAGGTGCGTGGCCTGTGGCGCCGGTGAGGGGCGACGGCGTGCCTTCGCCGTCCTGGGTGCTCGTGCTCGGCGGGCGCAGCGAGATCGGGCTCGCGGTCGCGAGGCGACTCGTCGCCGGCGGTACCCGCACGGTCGTGCTCGCCGCACGCCGGGCGTCCGACCTCGACGGCGAACAGGCCGGGCTGCGGGCTGCGGGGGCGACGACCGTCGACACCGTCGAGTTCGACGCCGACGACCTCACCTCGCATGCGCCGCTGCTCGCCTCCGTGGTCGAGCGCCACGGTCCGCTGGAGCTGGTCGTGGTGGCCTACGGCATCCTCGGCGACCAGGCGCGGGCGGAGCACGATGCGGCACACGCCGTCGCCGTGCTGCACACGAACTACGTCGCCCACGTGCAGATGCTGACGCTGGTCGCCGAGCGGCTGCGGGTGCAGCGCGCGGGTCGCGTTGTCGTCTTCTCCTCCGTCGCCGGCGTGCGCGTGCGGCGGGCGAACTACGTCTACGGCTCGACGAAGGCGGCGCTCGACGGCTTCGCGAGCGGCCTGGCCGACGCGCTGCACGGCACCGGGGCGTCGCTGTTGCTGGTGCGGCCCGGCTTCGTGATCGGGCGGATGACGGCGGGCATGGATCCGGCGCCGCTCAGCAGCACGGTCGACCAGGTGGCGGACGCGGTCGTCGACGCGCTTCGGCGCGGGCGAGGCGAGGTCTGGGTGCCGGCGTCCCTGCGGTGGGTGTTCGCCGGGATGCGCATCCTGCCTCGCGCGGTGTGGCGACGGATGCCGCGCTGATCGCGTACGACGGAACCTCGTGACGATCTACTGACGGAAGAAACTGTTATTAGCGTCAGCGCCGATCAACCACGGAGTTCCGGGAAGTCGGAGTCCCGGAACTCCTCCCCGAGGGTCTGGTTCTGCGTGGCTGCCTGCTCCTCGCGGTTGCGCAGCTCGACGCGCCGGATCTTGCCGCTGATGGTCTTCGGCAGCTCGAAGAACTCGATGCGCCGGACCCGTAGGTACGGGGCGAGGTTTTCGCGGGCGTGCTTGAGGACCGCGAGCGCGGTGTCGCGGTTCGGCTCCCAGCCCTCGGCGAGCGCGACGTACGCCTTCGGGACGGCCATCCGGACCTCGTCCGGCGCGGGCACGACGGCTGCCTCGACCACGGCCGGGTGCTCCACGAGAACGCTCTCGAGTTCGAACGGCGAGATCTTGTAGTCGGACGCTTTGAACACGTCGTCGGTGCGTCCGATGTAGGTGATGTAGCCGTCTTCATCCCGGCTCGCCACGTCACCGGTGTGGTAGAAACCCCCGGCCATGGCGTCGTCGTTGCGCGCCTGGTCGCCCTGGTAACCGGTCATCAAGGACAGCGGGCGCTGCGCCAGGTCGAGGCAGATCTCGCCCTCGGTGTCGGACGGTTCACCCGTGAGGGGATCGACGAGCACCACCGGGATGCCCGGTAGCGGCCGCCCCATCGATCCGGGCTTGACGGCGCAGCCGGGCGGGTTGCCGATCTGCGCGGAGGTCTCGGTCTGACCGAAGGCGTCCCGGATGGTCAGCCCCCACTGCGAGCGGATCTGCTCGATCACCTCGGGGTTCAACGGCTCCCCCGCCGAGAGCAGCTCCCGCAGCTGGGACGCTCCGGCGGACAGGTCAGCCTTGATGAGCATCCGCCAGACCGTCGGCGGGGCGCAGAAGGTCGTGACGCCGCACCGGTTGATCTGCGCAAGCAGATCGGCGGGCTCGAAGCGGGTGTAGTTGTAGACGAAGATCGTTGCCTGCGCGATCCACGGGGCGAAGAAGCAGCTCCACGCGTGCTTCGCCCAGCCCGGCGAGCTGATGTTGAGGTGGACGTCGCCGGGTTCCAGACCCTGCCAGTACATGGTCGTGAGGTGCCCGACCGGATAGCTGACCTGCGTGTGCTCGACGAGCTTCGGCCGGCTCGTCGTGCCCGAGGTGAAGTAGAGCAGTAGCGGGTCCTCAGGGCCGGTCGTCGCGGTGAACGGGTGGCCATCCACGCTCGCGGCGTCGGCGTAGGCGTGCCAGCCGTCGGCGCTGCCGCCGACGACGACGCGCGTGAGGTTGGTGGGTGCGTCGACGAACTTGCCCGTGTCGGCCTCGTTCGCGACGACGACGGTCGCCGCCCCGCGCGTCAGCCGGTCGGCCAGGTCGGCGCCTCCGGTCGCGGTGGTGGTCGGCATGATCACCGCACCCAGCTTCATGATCGCCAGCATCGACTCCCACAGCTCGACCTGGTTGCCGAGCATCAGCAGCACGTGGTCGCCCTTGCCGACCCCGAGCGACTCGAGCCACGTCGCCACCTGGTCCGAGCGGCGGGACATCTCGTCGTAGGTGACCTTCTGCTCGCTGCCGTCCGCAGCGACCACCCAGAGAGCGAGCTGGTCCGAGCCGCGGCCGACGGCATCGAACCAGTCGATCGCCCAGTTGAAGGTGCCGGGGAACGTCGGCCACCGGAACTCGGCGACGGCCCGGTCGTAGTCGCTGCGCAGGGCGACGAGCTGATCGCGGGCGGCGCGGTAGGTCGAGGTGGCCGAGGACGGCTCAGTCACGGGCGCGGTCATGACCGCATCCTGCATCACCGCTGAGACCTGAGTCACCCCGACGGCGGGGCTGCCGCGTTGCTACGCGCCCGGCACCGCGCCGTTCACACCGCCGCCCGAGGTCGACGGGCTCGGGCCCCGGTCGAGCGCCTTCGCCTCGTCGCTCCGGGAGCCGCGCGAGCCGCCGCCGTCGC
>JAVEDQ010000258.1 GCA_030840885.1 Frankiaceae bacterium | reverse complement strand
ACAGCTATCGGAACGTGCCCGGCGTCGACAGCGTGCCCGACCTGCGCAAACTGCTCGACTCGTTCTTCCGGTGGCTCGACGGCTTCAAGCTCGCCGCCTTCGTCCTCGCCGTCGTGCAGGGCTTCGCAACGCTCGTGCTGCTCTACAACACCGTGCGCGTCTCGGCCCACACCCGCCGCCGGGAGACCTCGATCATGCGGCTGGTCGGCGCGAGCAACGCCTACATCCGAGCCCCGTTCGTGCTGGAGAGCGCGGCCGCGGGGCTGCTGGGCGGGCTGCTCGCGAGCGCGTCGATGGTCGCCCTCTACGGGGTGCTGGTGCGTCGGGTGTTCAGCAGGCAGCACTTCACGCCCCTCATCACCGGTGGTGACGTCGTCCGGGTGTCGCTGCTCGCCCTCGCCGCCGGCGTGCTGCTCTCCAGCGCCATGGCCTGGGTGGCCCTGCGTCGCCACCTGAAAGCCGCCGACCCGTCGCCGCCACGGCGCCGGGCCACCGACCGTCCCGACGTACCCGACACCGCACCAGCCATCGCCGCGCAGCGCGAGGGCGAGCGCCCGGCCGTCGCGACCCGACGCTGAGCCCGAACTCGCGCGACAGCCCCGCGACCTAGACTCGGGGGATGCCCAAGGAGAGCGGTCGGAAGTCGATCGCGCAGAACCGCCGGGCCCGGCACGACTACGAAGTCCTCGACACCTACGAGGCCGGCCTCGTCCTGCAGGGCACCGAGGTCAAGTCGTTGCGCGAAGGTCGCGCCAACCTCACCGACGCCTTCGCGCAGATCGACAACGGCGAGGCGTGGCTGCACAACGTCCACATCCCCGAGTACACACAGGGCACCTACAACAACCACAACCCGCGTCGGCGCCGCAAGCTTCTGCTGCACTCCGAGGAGATCGAGCGCCTCGTCGGCAAGACCCGCGAGAGCGGCCTGACCCTCGTCCCACTCGCTCTGTACTGGCTCGACGGCCGGGCGAAGGTCGAGATCGCGCTCGCCCGCGGCAAGCGCGCCTACGACCGTCGCCAGGACCTCGCCGAGCGGGACGCCAGCCGCGAGATGCAGCGGGCACTCGGCCGGCGGGCCAAGGGGATGGACTGAGCGTGCGCGGTTCGGGCCGTGCCCCGCTGCTGCGGGCAGCGGCCGTCCTGGTGTGGATCCCGGCGGTGCTGCTGGCCGACCGGGGCGCCTCACTGGCCGAGCAGCGGTTGCTCGGTGTCGCCACCTGGGCGCTGCTCGCGGGTCTGCTGCTCGCCGAGGACGCCCGGACACGGCTCCAGGTCGGGGTCGTGGTCGTTTACGCCACGCTCGTCGAGTACGGCTTCGCCGGAGGGCTCGGCGTCTACGTCTACCGCCTCGAGGAGTCGGGCGTCGCCCACGCCTGGTACGACCAGGTGCCGCTGTTCGTCCCGCCCGGCCACGGTCTGGTCTACCTGGCCGCCGTGCTGCTCGGCCGTCGTGCCCCGGGCTGGGCGGTGCCCGTCGCAGCCGTGGGGGTGAGCGCCTATGCGCTGTGGGGGCTCACCCTCTCGCCACGGCTCGACGTGCTCGGCGCCCTGTGGGCCGCCTGCCTGGTGTGGTTCCTGTTCCGCGGCCGTGCCCCGCGCGTCTACGCCGCGGCGTTCCTCGTCGTCACCTATCTGGAGATCGTCGGCACCTCGGTCGGCACCTGGGCCTGGCAGCCCGCCGACACTGTCACCGGCTGGATCGCCATCGGCAACCCGCCGAGCGGCGCCGCGGGCGGGTACTGCTTCTTCGACGCCGCGGCGCTGACGCTCGCGCCGCTGCTGCTGCGCGCCATCCGGCGGCGGCGAGCGACGTTGGAGCCGCAGTCGGAGTCCCAGCCCGCGTCGCTCGCCGCATGATCTGGGAGGCGTCGTGATCTGGAAACAGCTGGGCCTGCCCGGCCTCGCAGACGTCCACGTGCACTTCCTGCCGCACAGCGTAATGCGGAAGGTCTGGGCGTATTTCGACGACGCCGAGCACAACTACGGCCGCTCCTGGCCCATCGAGTACCGGCTGCCCGAGCCCGAACGGCTGCAGATCCTGCGGGACCTCGGTGTCCGGGCCTTCCCGGCGCTGGTCTACCCGCACAAGCCCGGGATGGCCGACTGGCTGACGACCTGGGCGCTCGACTTCGCCGAGACACAGACCGACGTCGTCCCGACCGGCACGTTCTTCCCCGAACCCGGCGCCGGAGCAGCCGTCGAACGGGCGCTCGAGCGCGGCGCCCGCATCTTCAAGGGCCACGTCCAGGTCGGGCGCTACGACCCGCGCGACCCCCTGCTCGACCCGGTCTGGGGCATGCTTGCCGAAGCGCAGGTGCCGATCGTGCTGCACTGCGGCGACGGGCCGGTTCCGGGTGCGTTCACCGGCGTCGAGCCGATCCGGACCGTGATGAATCGGCATCCCCGGCTCCGCATCGTGGTCGCGCACCTCGGGATGCCGCGCTACGACGACTTCCTCGCGCTCGCCGCCGAGCACGAGTCGGTCAGCCTCGATACGACCATGGCCTTCACCGACTTCGCCGAGGCGACCGCACCCTTCCCGGCGGCGTCGAAGCCGCTGCTGCGCGACCTGGGGCTGGCCGGGAAGGTCGTACTCGGCAGCGACTTCCCGAACATTCCGCACCCCTACGAGCATCAGCTCGACGGGCTCGTCCGGCTCGACCTCGGCGACGACTGGCTCCGGCAGGTGCTCTGGCACGCGCCGGCGGAGATGCTGGGGATCAGCGCGCCTGAGCTCACCGAATCGCGGTAGCCGGCACCGCCCGGCGACGAAGCGTGCTGTGCGCCACCACGACGAGGGCCAGCACGATGATCGCGGTGCCGTAGCCGGTTGCGGTGTCGCGCAGCCCGAACGACGACGTCGCGAAGCCGGCGATCACCGCCGGGATGCTGAAGGCCAGATAGCTCACCACGTAGACCGCCGCGAACAGCTCCGCTCGTTCCTCGGGCCGGGCCAGGCCGGAGACGGTGCGGAAGGCGCCGAGGAACGCGGCACCGAAGCCGACGCCCGCCAGGGCGGAGCCGACGAAGAAACCGGGGACGGAGGTGGCGAGCAGCGAGAGGAGCGTGACCGCGGCACCGGCTGCGAGGACGAGGCAGCCGCCGAGCAGCAGCGAGGGCGCTGACCGGCGCTGACCGGCCAGCGCGGCGATGGCGGCGGCGACGTTCAGCGTCGCGACCACCAGCCCGCCGACCAGGTGGTTGTGCAGGTCGAGCAGGTCGGCCGCCAGCGACGGGCCCAGCGACAGGTACAGGCCGCCGAGCGACCACGTCGCGACCAGGGCCGGCACCGTCGACCAGAAGATGCCTTTCCCCCCGGCGGGCAGCGCGATCCGTGGTCGTAGCGAGTCGAGCGCTCCGGGTCGGCGCGGCACCGTCTCGGGCAGCAGCAGAACGCCGGCGGCGAGGGCCAGGAAGGCGAGGCCGAGGACGACGAAGACGAGCGAGGTCGGCGCCGGCGCGAACTGCACCAGCAGACCTGAGCCGACCGCGCCGATGGCGAGACCGACCGGCGGAGCCACGCTGTTCAGCAGCGCGCCGCGACCGACTCGGCCGGGCGGCTCGAAGTCGAGGAGCGCCGCGCTGATCGTCCCCAGCACCGCGCCGGTCGCGAGACCCTGCACCACACGGGCCACCACCAGGCCGGCGACGCCGTCGGCGACGAGGAACAGCCCCATGCCCGCGGCCTGCACCACCAGGGCCGCAGCCAGCACCGGGCGTCGTCCGAGGAAGTCGGAGACGCTGCCCACCGTCAGCAGCGACAGCAGCAGCGCGAGCGCGTAGACGGCGAACACGGCGGTCAGCGTCGTGGCCGGGAAGTGCCACTCGGACTGGTAGACGACGTAGAGCGGCGACGGAGCGCTGGCCGACGCCATGAACAGCAGCAGGACGCTTGCGACCAGCCAGAAGTGCGCCGGCCGTCGCGTCGCCGGGCGCGCGGGGGCGGGGCTGGCGCTGTGGCTGGAGACGGTGGACGTGGCTGTCACGTAGGCACCGAACGTCGGCGGCCGCGTGAGCCTTCCCGCCGTTGGGGCAAGGAGACCTGGTGAGCGCCCCGACCCTGAGTACCGCGACCCCGCCGCGCAGGCCCGCCGCCGCCGCCTTCCCGGTCGCGCTCACCGTCGGCGTCGTGCTCATCGCCGTCAACCTTCGCCCGGCGGTCGCGAGCGTCGGACCGGTGCTGGCCGACCTGCGCGACGCCACCGGCCTGAGTGCCGTGGGTGCTTCGGTGCTGACCGCCATCCCGATCGTCTGCTTCGGTGCCCTTGCGCCGGTCGCTCCCCGGCTGGCCCGCCGGTTCGGCCTCCGCCCCGCCCTCGGCCTGCTACTCGGCGTGCTGCTGGCCGGACTCCTGCTCCGCCTGGCACCCAGCCTGCCGCTGCTGTTCGTCGGCACCGCCGTTGCGGCCGGCGGCATCGCGGCGGCCAACGTGCTCGTGCCGGCGCTGATCAAGCGCGACTACGCGGGCCGTACCGGCCTTGCCATGGGCATCTACACCACGACCCTGACGCTGGCCGCCGCGGTCGCCGTGGGGGCGAGCGTCCCCGCGGAGCAGACGTTCGGCGGCGGGTACCGCTCAGCGCTCGGGCTCTGGGCGCTGCCGGCGGCGCTGGCGCTCGCGGTCTGGCTGCCGCTCGCCCGGCGCGGCGGCGGACGCCCGGCCCAGGTCGCCCCGGCTCCCGGCAGCCTGCTGCGGGAACCGATCGCCTGGCACGTGACGGTCTACTTCGGGATGCAGGCGCTCAGCTTCTACGCCGTGCTGGCGTGGCTGCCGACCCTGTTCCGCGACGCCGGCTACAGCGCGTCGGGCGCCGGGTGGCTCGTCTCGCTCTCGGCGTTCCTGCAGTGCCCCGTGGCCCTGGTCGTGCCGGTGCTCGCCACACGTGCCCGCGACCAGCGTCTGCTGGTGCTCGCCGCCGGACTGTGCGCCGCCGCAGGTCTGCTCGGCATCCTGCTCGCTCCCACGGCTGCGCCGCTGCTCTGGATCCTGATGCTGGGGATCGGGCAGGGCGCCGCCTTCCCGCTGGGTCTCACCCTCGTCGTGCTACGGACCGAGGACGCGGCCATCACCGCCCGGCTGTCGGCCATGGTGCAGAGCGGTGGCTACCTGCTCGCGGCCCTCGGGCCGTTCCTGTTCGGCACGCTCCACGACCTGACCGACTCGTGGTCGGTGTCACTGATCCTGCTGCTGGTGTTGCTCGTGCCACAGCTGGTGAGCGGATGGCAGGCGGGCCGGGCGCGACTCGCCGTCCCGCGCCTGGCAGGCTCGACCTCGACCGCACCCCGACCCCCGACTCCGTAGTTATCGTGACGCGTACGGCGACGAAGCAGGAGACTTGATGACCAAACGGACCGAGCCGCCCTACCGCGCCGACCACGACTGCAGCCTGCTGCGCCCTCCGGCGCTGCTGAAGGCGCGCGAGGAGCGGACGGCCGGAGAGCTCACCGAGGTCGAACTGGCCAAGGTCGAGGACGACGCGATCGCCGACGTCGTCGCCATGCAGGAGGAGATCGGGCTCCGCTCGGCCACCGACGGCGAGTTCCGCCGCGCCTCCTGGCACATGGACTTCATCTACCAGCTCGACGGCATCGCGGAGGCCGAACAGCGGCTGCAGGTCCAGTTCCGCAACCCGAGCGGTGAGATCGAGTTCGCCCCCGCCGCCCTCACGGTCACCGAACCGATCCGCGTAACGCAGACGATCTTCGCCGACGCGTTCCGCTTCCTGCAGTCGCAGGTGACCACCGCGGTGCCGAAGCTGACGGTGCCGTCGCCGAGCATGGTCCACTACCGCGGCGGCGCCACGCTGATCGACCCGGCGATCTACCCCGACCCCGAGCAGTTCTGGGTCGACCTGTCCGCGGCCTACGCCGACGAGGTCCGTCGCCTCGGCGAGCTCGGCTGCACCTACCTGCAGTTCGACGACACCAGCCTCGCTTACCTCAACGACCCGAAGCAGCGGGCGATGCTCGCTGAGCAGGGCAACGACGCCGAGCACCAGCACGAGCGGTACATCGCGCAGATCAACCAGGCGCTCGCCGGCCGGCCGGAGGGCATGCGCATCACGACGCACATGTGCCGGGGCAACTTCCGCTCCTCGTGGGCGGCGGAGGGCGGCTACGACTTCGTCGCCGAGGCGTTGTTCACCCAGCTCGACGTGGACGGTTTCTTCCTCGAGTACGACGACGACCGCTCCGGCACCTTCGAGCCGCTGCGCTTCGTCCCGCCCGGCAAGCAGGTCGTGCTCGGGCTCGTCACCACCAAGCGGGGCGAGCTCGAGGACGCCGACACCCTCAAGCGCCGCATCGACGAGGCGAGCAAGTACGTGCCGCTGGAGCAGCTCTGCCTCTCACCGCAGTGCGGCTTCTCCTCCACCTCTGAGGGCAACGACCTGACCTACGAGCAGCAGGTCGCGAAGCTCCGGCTCATCGTCGACGTCGCCGCCGACGTCTGGGGCGACTGATCTCTCCAGCCGCTGGTCGCTCGTCAGGCCGGGCACGGTTCGAGGAGCTCGACTTCCAGGCGACGCCGATGGGCGAGGTGACGCTGCGACGTCGACTGGACCCGGTGCTGCAGACCGACGTCTACGAGGTGAAGCTCGGCGACGAGTTCCTGATGTCGAGCGTCTTCACCGTCGCCGAGGTCGAGCTGGCGCGGCTCGGGCTGGCTGCCGTGGCCGCGGACGAGGCCGACGGGTGGGACGTCGTGGTCGGCGGGCTCGGGCTCGGCTACACCGCCCGCGCCGCGCTCGAGGACCCCCGCGTCCGGTCGCTGCATGTCGTCGAGGCGGTCGAGGCCGTCATCTCGTGGCAGGTGCGCGGCCTGCTACCCGGGGCGGCGGAGCTGGTCGACGACCCGCGGACCGTGCTCACCTGTGCCGACTTCTTCGAGTTGGCGGGCGGCGCCGGGTTCGCGCCGGAAGCCGGGCCGAAGCGGTGGCACGCGGTACTGCTCGACATCGACCACTCGCCGCACCATCTGCTCGACGACGCCCACGCCGACTTCTACTCCGCGGCCGGGCTGCGGCAGCTCGCCGCGCAGCTGCACCCCGGCGGGGTGTTCGCGCTGTGGTCCGACGACCCGCCCGACGAGCCGTTCCTCGCCGTGCTGCGCGAGGTGTTCGCGGTTGCCGACGCGAACGTTGTCCGCTTCGCCAACCACCTCACGGGTAGCACGTCGACCAACACGGTCTACGTCGCGACCGTCTCTTAGCAGAGCCGTATTCAGCACAGCCGTCTCCCAGCAGAGGACGTCCACATGACCGATGCCGAGGGCCTCGGCCGCACCGCCCGGCTCGACGTGCTCTTCACCGGCTATGTCGGTGAGCGCGTGGCGGGCACCGTCAGCCTGGTTCGCGACGGCGACGGCGCCACCGAGAGAGTGATCGTCGTCGACCCCGGCATGGTGCCGAGCCGGTTGGCGATCCTGGAGCCGCTGGCCGCGCTCGGGGTCGAGCCGGGCGATGTCACCGACATCGTCATCAGCCACCACCACCCTGACCACACCGTGAACATCGCGTTGTTCGGCCACGG